>NZ_JBHJTL010000050.1:0-61269 GCF_042264065.1 Streptomyces sp. NPDC056222
CAGTGCATATCTCGTCCGACGGCTGTTCGCCGTCGCAGTGATGCTGATGGTCGTCACCCTGGCGACGCTCAGCATCTTCTTCCTCATCCCCAAGATGACCGGCAGCGACCCTGCCGCGATGTTCGTCGGCAAGCAGGCGGATCCGGCTTCCATCGAAGCTGTCCGGCAGAAGCTGGGCCTGGACGAGCCGATCCTGGTGCAGTTCTGGCACTTCGTCTCCGGAATCTTCGTCGGCCGCGACTACACCGGCGGAGGCAGCACCATCCACTGCGAGGCGCCGTGCTTCGGCTACTCGTTCCGTACCGAGCAGGACGTCTCGACGATGCTGGTCGACGCCTTCCCGGTCACCATCTCCATGGTCATCGGTGCAGCCGTGCTGTGGCTGGTCATGGGCGTCTCCACCGGTGTGATCTCCGCCCTCAAGCGGGGCACCATCGTCGACCGCGCCGCGATGGTCACCGCCCTCGCCGGTGTCTCGCTCCCCATCTTCTTCACCGCCATGCTGGCGATGCTGATCTTCCGCACCCAATTGGGCTGGCTCAACGCTTCGTACGTGCCGATCAGCGAGTCCTTCGGCAGCTGGTTCGGCGGACTGCTGCTGCCCTGGATCACCCTCGCCTTCCTCTACGCGGCGATGTACGCGCGGCTCACCCGCGCCACCATGCTGGAGGTCCTCGGCGAGGACTACATCCGTACCGCACGGGCCAAGGGTCTGCCGGAGCGGGTCGTGCTCGGCAAGCACGCCATGCGCTCCACGATGACCCCCATCCTGACCATCTTCGGCATGGACCTCGGCGCCCTCGTCGGCGGCGCGATCCTGACCGAGACCGCGTTCAACCTCCAGGGCCTCGGCTGGATGGCGATCAAGGGGGTCAGCGAGCGCGACCTGCCGCTGATCATGGCGGTCACGCTCATCACCGCGGCCGCCGTCGTCATCGCCAACCTCGTGGTGGACCTTCTGTACGCGGTGATCGACCCCCGAGTGAGGCTCGCATGACGGACAAGCTGACCAAGACCGGCGCGGCGCTGGGAGAACCGGTCGCGTCCGGGAACGCCCCGTCCGACGCCTTCCTCGACGTCCGCGACCTGAAGATCCACTTCCCGACCGACGACGGTCTGGTCAAGTCCGTCGACGGACTCTCCTTCCAGCTGGAGAAGGGCAAGACCCTCGGCATCGTGGGCGAGTCCGGCTCCGGCAAGTCGGTGACCTCGCTCGGCATCATGGGTCTGCACACCGTCGGCCAGTACGGGCGGCAGAAGGCGCGGATCTCCGGCGAGATCTGGCTGAACGGCCGTGAGCTGCTCTCGGCCGACCCCGAAGAGGTGCGCAGGCTGCGCGGCCGCGACATGGCGATGATCTTCCAGGACCCGCTGTCGGCGATGCACCCGTACTACTCCGTCGGCGCACAGATCGTGGAGGCCTACCGGGTCCACCACCCGGTCGACAAGAAGACCGCCAAGAAGAGGGCCGTCGAACTCCTCGACCGGGTCGGCATCCCCGAGCCGGCCAAGCGCTTCTCCAACTACCCGCACGAGTTCTCCGGCGGTATGCGCCAGCGCGCGATGATCGCGATGGCGCTGGTCAACAACCCCGAGCTGCTCATCGCGGACGAGCCGACCACCGCGCTCGACGTGACCGTGCAGGCGCAGATCCTGGACCTGATCCGGGACCTGCAGAAGGAGTTCGGCTCCGCGGTCGTCATCATCACGCACGACCTCGGCGTCGTCGCCGAGGTCGCCGACGACATCCTCGTGATGTACGGCGGCCGGTGCGTGGAGCGCGGACCGGCCGAGGCGGTCTTCTATGAGCCGCAGCACCCCTACACCTGGGGCCTGCTCGGCTCGATGCCGCGGATCGACCGCGACCAGACCGACCGGCTCATCCCGGTGAAGGGCAACCCGCCCAGCCTGATCAACGTGCCCAGCGGCTGTGCCTTCAACCCCCGATGCCCGTACGCGGACGTGCCCAAGGACGGCATCACGCGCACCGAGCGCCCGGAGCTGCGGCTCGCGCCGACGGGCGGCGAGGGCGCAGACCGCCACTACTCCGCGTGCCACATGTCGTCGGAGGAGCGGACCCGGATCTGGACCGAAGAGATTGCGCCGAAGCTGTGAGCGACAACAAGAGCACTGAGCCCCTGCTCAAGGTCAACGGCCTGGTGAAGCACTTCCCGATCAAGAAGGGGCTGCTGCAGCGCCAGGTCGGGGCGGTCAAGGCGGTCGACGGCATCGACTTCGAGGTCTTCCCCGGGGAGACCCTCGGCGTCGTCGGCGAGTCGGGCTGCGGCAAGTCGACGATGGGCCGGCTGATCACGCGGCTGCTCGAACCGACGGGCGGCACGGTCGAGTTCGAGGGCGTGGACGTCTCGCACCTCGGTGTGGCCAAGATGCGCCCGCTGCGCCGCGACATCCAGATGATCTTCCAGGACCCGTACGGCTCCCTGAACCCGCGCCACACGGTCGGCACGATCGTCTCGGCGCCGTTCAAGCTCCAGGGCGTGGAGCCCGAGGGCGGGGTCAAGAAGGAGGTCCAGCGCCTGCTGGGCCTGGTCGGCCTGAACCCGGAGCACTACAACCGCTACCCGCACGAGTTCTCGGGTGGTCAGCGCCAGCGCATCGGCATCGCGCGGGCGCTCGCCCTGAAGCCGAAGCTGGTCGTCGCCGACGAGCCGGTCTCGGCCCTGGACGTCTCGATCCAGGCGCAGGTGGTGAACCTCCTGGACGACCTCCAGGAGGAGCTGGGTCTGACCTACGTGATCATCGCCCACGACCTGTCGGTGATCCGGCACGTCTCGGACCGGATCGCGGTGATGTACCTCGGCAAGATCGTGGAGCTCGCGGACCGCAAGTCCCTGTACGAGTCGCCGATGCACCCGTACACCCGCGCGCTGATGTCGGCGGTCCCGATCCCGGACCCCCGCCGCAAGGGCGCGAAGAGCGAGCGCATCCTGCTGAAGGGCGATGTCCCCTCCCCGATCGCGCCGCCGCCGGGCTGCCGCTTCCACACGCGCTGCTGGAAGGCGACGGAGGTCTGCAAGACGGTGGAGCCCCCGCTGATCGAGCTCCGCCCGGGGCAGCGCGTGGCCTGCCACCACCCGGAGAACGCGGACGGCCTGACGGTGCCGTCGGCGCGGGAGTCGGTGGAGGTGTCGGTCACGAAGCCGGAGGCGTCGGCTGCGGAGGCCGTCGCGAAGGCGGAGGCCCCGGACGTCCCGGCCAAGGACGCCGAGAGCGCCGAGAACACCGAGGGCGACGCCCCGAAGGCGTGACCTCACGCAAGGCCCCCGCCGCCCCACGGCAGCGGGGGCCTTGCCGTGCGCGGGGCGCCCGAGGCCGCCGCCCTGGAGGGTGCGGGCCGGGCCCGGGGCCGGGGAGCGTCGTACGGCGCCGTCGCCCCTGCGGGGACCCGTCACAATGGTCGCCGTGCTCCACGACCTCTTCAGCCCCTCCGTACAACACGCCCTCGACCTCGTCGGCATCTTCGTCTTCGCCATCTCCGGCGCCCTCCTCGCCGTCCGCAAGAACTTCGACGTCTTCGGCATCGCTGTCCTCGCCGAGGTCACCGCCCTCGGTGGCGGCCTCCTCCGGGACCTGATCATCGGCGCCGTGCCCCCGGCCGCCTTCACCGATCTCGGCTACTTCGTCATGCCGCTCGTCGCCACGGTCCTCGTCTTCTTCCTCCACCCCGAGGTCGAGCGCACCCAGAACGCCGTCAACGTCTTCGACGCCGCCGGCCTCGGCCTCTTCTGTGTCACCGGCACCACCAAGGCGTACGAGTACGGCCTCGGCCTCACCGCCTCCGCCGCGCTCGGTCTCGCGACCGCCGTCGGCGGCGGTGTCCTGCGCGACGTCCTCGCCAACGAGGTCCCCTCGCTCCTCCGCTGGGACCGGGACCTCTACGCCGTGCCGGCGATCGTGGGCGCCACGATGGTCGTCATCTGCATCCGCTTCGACGCCCTCAACACGTACACCACCGGTGTGGCCGTCGCCACGGCCTTCGTTCTCCGCCTGCTCGCGATGCGCTACCACTGGCGCGCGCCCCGAGCCTGGAACCGCCGCTCCTCCGCCCGCGAGGAGCCCGAAAAAGCTACCGCTCAGTAGTTTCCTGCTGTACCGTCGAAACCATGAGCACGAGCATCGAGACGATCGCGGGGACCAGCGAGTTCGACCGCGACACCGCCGTCACCCTCCGCGCCCCCGGCGTCTACGACGCCGATCTCTCCGCCGGGTGGACCATCATCAGCGCCGTCAACGGCGGCTACCTCCTCGCCCTGCTCGGCCGCGCACTCGGTGACCACCTCCCGCACCCGGACCCGTTCACGATCTCGGCGCACTACCTCACGCCGTCCGTGCCCGGCCCCGCGGTGATCCGCACCGAGACCGTCCGCACCGGCCGCACCCTCTCCACCGGCCAGGCGTCCCTCTTCCAGTACGCCGAGGACGGCACCGAGGTCGAGCGCATCCGGGTCCTCGCCTCGTACGGCGACCTCGACGCGCTCCCCGACGACGTCCGCACCACTGCAACGCCCCCCGCGATCGCGCCCATCGAGCACTGCTTCGGCGCCTCCGACGGCCCCAAGCCCCCGATCCCCGGATCCAGCGCCATCACGGAGCGGCTCGACCTCAAGCTCGACCCGGCCACCGTCGGCTGGGCGATCGGCGCGCCGTCGGGCAAGGGCGAGATGCGTGCCTGGTTCGGCCTCGCCGACGGCCGCGAGCCCGACGCGCTCTCCCTGCTCCTCACCGTCGACGCGCTGCCGCCGACCTCCTTCGAGCTGGGCCTCAAGGGCTGGACGCCGACCGTCGAGCTCACCACCCACATCCGCTGCCGCCCGGCCCCCGGCCCGCTGCGCGTCTCCATCACCACGCGCAACCTCGCCGGCGGCTTCCTGGAGGAGGACGCGGAGGTCTGGGACAGCGCGGACCGGCTCGTCGCCCAGTCCCGCCAGCTGGCCCGAGCGCCGCGCGGCTGACGCCGGCGCCCGCCTGGGGCCGCCCTCCTTTCACCACCCCGGGGTCGGTCCCGACCGGTGAAGTCCGACAGGCTGCTCTCGCCCTCCTGCTGCTCCTCCGCGCCCCGGGGCCCGGCCCCCGCCACGGAGCTCGCCGAGCGCCTCGATGTCTTCGTACGCACCATCTGCGGGGCGCCGGGGCGCTTTCGGCGTCCGGTGTGCGGCAGCCCGGCCGGGCCCGTCGCGCCGACACGGTGGCATCGCCCTCCTGCCCGGCTTCCGTACGGATGTCATGGGGCCGACCGGCGACGAGTCCCGTGCTCTTGTCCGTACGTGCCGCCCGGGGCGCCCACCGCGGCCCTGCGCAAGATGGCCGCTCCCGCCGCTCCCGCCGAACCCCACCGGCCCGCCACCGAACTGACGACCCGGCACGACCCGGCACGGGAAGGCGCCGAACTGGCCCATGCGTGGGAGCAACTGCGCCGCCGGTGTCCTGGTGCGGGCCCGGTGCCGGCACGAAGCCTGGACCCGAAGGGGAGCCGACGGAGGTGGAACCGGCCCCGCCACAGCAGTCCCCGAACCGGGCGACGCCCGCCCGCTGCTTGCCCTGGGCGGCAGTATGGAGGTCCTGGAACCACCGGAGGCGCGCACCCTGCCGGCGGAGGCGGCAGCGGAAATCCTCGCCCTGCGCGCAGATCCTCGCCGAGGGAACTCCCACGCCGCGCCGCGGCCGACGCCCGCGCCGACGGGCCCCGCGGCCGGCCTCCTCGACCGCTCGGCGCCACGCCCCGCCCGCGCCCAACCCCCCAAAGGCCGGCCCACCCTCCCCGGGCCCCCGACCAACCGGCCTCCACGCCCTCGTAGAATCGAGGCACCATGGCTTACCTCGACCACGCCGCGACCACGCCCATGCTTCCCGAGGCGATCGAGGCGATGAACGCCCAGCTCGCCGTCACGGGCAACGCCTCCTCGCTCCACGCGGCCGGGCGGCGCGCCCGGCGGGCCGTCGAGGAGGCGCGCGAGACCCTCGCCGCCGCCCTGGGCGCCCGGCCGAGCGAGGTGGTCTTCACCTCCGGCGGAACCGAGGCCGACAACCTCGCCGTCAAGGGCCTGTACTGGGCCCGGCGCGACGCCGACCCCGCCCGCATCCGCGTCCTCGCGAGCCCCGTCGAGCACCACGCCGTGCTCGACGCCGTGGACTGGCTCGCCACCCACGAGGGCGCCACCGTCGAGTACCTCCCGGTCGACCGGTACGGCCGCGTCCACCCCGACGCCCTGCGCGAGGCGATCGCGCGCGAGCCCGAGACGGTCGCGCTCGCCACCGTCATGTGGGCGAACAACGAGATCGGCACGATCATGCCGATCCGCGAACTCGCCGACGTGGCCCGCGAGTTCGACGTCCCGCTGCATGCCGACGCCGTCCAGGCCTTCGGCCAGATCCCTGTCGACTTCGCCGCCTCCGGCCTCGCCGCCCTGACCGTCTCCGGCCACAAGATCGGCGGACCCTACGGCATCGGAGCACTGCTCCTGGGCCGCGAGTACAGCCCCGTACCCGTCCTGCACGGCGGCGGCCAGGAGCGTCACGTCCGCTCCGGCACCCTCGACGTACCTGCCATCGCCGCCTTCGCCGTCGCCGGCCGGCTCGCCGCCGAGCGGCGCGAGGAGTTCGCCCGCGAGATCGGCGCCCTGCGCGACGAGCTCGTCGCCGCCGTCCGCGCCGCCGTCCCCGACGCCATCCTCGGCGGCGACCCGGACGACCGGCTCCCCGCCAACGCCCACTTCACCTTCCCCGGCTGCGAGGGCGACTCCCTGCTCCTGCTGCTCGACGCCCAGGGCATCGAGTGCTCCACCGGCTCCGCCTGCACCGCGGGCGTCGCCCAGCCCAGCCACGTCCTGCTCGCCACCGGCACCGACCCGGACCTCGCCCGGGGCACCCTGCGCTTCACCCTCGGCCACACCTCCACCAAGGAGGAGGTCGCGGCGGTCGCCGAGGCCATCGGCCCGGCCGTCGAGCGGGCCCGCACCGCCGGCCTGGTCTGACGAGTCAGGAGTTCCGTCGGGCGTCCACCCGGGCGACCTTCCGCTCAGGCGACCTTCTTCGAAGCCTCCCGTACCAGCTTCATGTAGCGGTTCCAGTCCCAGTGCGGCCCGGGGTCCGTGTGATCGGTCCCGGGCACCTCGACATGTCCGATGATGTGCTCCCGGTCGACGGGAATGCCGTACCGGGCGCATATCCCGGCCGTCAGCCGCGCCGACGACGCGTACATCGCCGGCGTGAAGTCCTGCGGCCGGTCGACGAAGCCCTCGTGCTCGATCCCGACGCTCCGCTCGTTCATGTCCCGGTTCCCGGCGTGGAAGGCCACGTCGAGCTCGCGGATCATCTGCGCCACATGTCCGTCCTTACGGACGACGTAGTGCGTGGCGGCGCCGTGCCCCGGATTCTTGAAGACCTTCAGCGCGCTCGCGTAGCTGCCCTGGACGACATGGATCACCACCCGGTCGATCGTGTAGTCGGCGGGCCGGTCGGCCCGTCGCCAGTTCGCCCGGGACGCGGCCGACCAGTCGGCCCCCTTGTGGTCGAGCTCGCCCTCCACCCGGTCCTTCTCGGTGCCGGGCAGCCGCCACCAGGCGCGCGCCAGCTCGTCGCGGGCCAGCGCCGCCGTACCCAGCACGGCCACGCCGCCGCCGAGCAGGACGGCCCGCCGCCCCACCCCCCGCTTCTTGTCAGTCCCCATGTGAACGTGAACGCATACTCACGCGACCACGGTTCCCGGAGCCCCGTACCCTGGTAGAGCTATGACTCAGACTCCGCCGCCGCGCCCCCTCCGTGTCCTCGCCGCCATGTCCGGCGGAGTGGACTCCGCCGTCGCCGCCGCCCGCGCCGCCGAAGCCGGGCACGACGTGACCGGAGTGCACCTGGCGCTCTCCGCGAACCCGCAGTCGTTCCGTACGGGCGCGCGCGGCTGCTGCACCATCGAGGACTCCCGCGACGCCCGCCGCGCGGCCGACGTCATCGGCATCCCCTTCTACGTCTGGGACCTCGCCGAGCGGTTCCGCGAGGACGTCGTCGACGACTTCGTCGCGGAGTACGAGGCGGGCCGCACCCCCAACCCGTGCCTGCGCTGCAACGAGAAGATCAAGTTCGCGGCGCTGCTCGACAAGGCGCTCGCGCTCGGCTTCGACGCGGTCTGCACCGGCCACTACGCCACGGTCGTGCTCGACGAGGACGGCTCGCGCGAGCTGCACCGGGCGTCCGACATGGCCAAGGACCAGTCGTACGTCCTCGGTGTCCTGGACGAGAAGCAGCTCGCACACGCGATGTTCCCGCTGGGCGACACCCTCACGACCAAGGACGAGATCCGGGCGGAGGCGGAGCGCCGCGGGCTCGCGGTGGCGAAGAAGCCCGACAGCCACGACATCTGCTTCATCGCCGACGGCGACACCCAGGGCTTCCTGGCCTCCCGGCTGGGCCGGGCGGAGGGCGACATCGTCGACGAGTCGGGGACGAAGGTGGGTACCCACGAGGGTGCGTACGGCTTCACCATCGGCCAGCGCAAGGGCCTGCGGATCGGCCACCCGGCGCCGGACGGCAAGCCGCGCTACGTCCTGGACATCTCGCCGGTGAACAACACGGTCACGGTGGGCCCGGTCGAGGCGCTCGACGTCACCGGCCTGACGGCGATCAAGCCCCGCTGGTGCGGCACGGCCCCGGAGGGCTCCGGCCGCTACACCGCCCAGCTGCGCGCCCACGGCGGCGAGACGGCGGTGACGGCCGCCCTGGAGGGCGGCGAGCTGACGGTCACCTTCGACGAGCCGGTCCGGGGCGTGGCCCCCGGCCAGGCGATCGTGCTGTACGACGGCACGCGCGTGGTGGGCTCGGCGACGATCGCGACGACGGTACGGAGCACGGCGGCGACGGTCTGACGCCGTAGCGGCGCTCCGACCCCGAAGGGCACCGCCCCTCACTCCTACTCCTCCTCGAAGAACTCCGCCAGGACCGGCGCCAGGACGTGTGGTGCCACCTGGTGCGTCTGGCCCGTCAGGGTGCGATGGCGGCCGCGGGGGAGGGACGTCGAGACGACGTGGGCCGCCCGGCGCATCCAGGCGGGGCTCGCGCCGCCGTCGACCACCAGCACGCGCGCGTGGAGCCGCCGCAGGCGCTTGGCCGGCACCGCACCGTCGCCCAGCAGCGCGTGGTCGTAGGCCAGGGTGTGCGCCACGGCCTCGAGCCGCGGCCACTCCGCCCCGCCGCGCATCCCGGCCGGCGCCCCCGGCGCCATCGCGTCGGCGAGGAAGAGTTCGAGCGCCGCCGCCCGCTGCCCCCGGTCGAGGAGACCCGTCAGCCGGCGCCGGTGATCGGTGTGCGTCTCGCGCGCCCCGGCCTCCGCCGAGAACGGCGGCTCGTAGACCGACAAGCGGTCGATCGGCAGCCCCGCGTCCGCCGCGGCCAGCGCCAGTGCCCCGCCCGACGACGTGCCGTGCACGATCACCCGGCCGCCCACCTCGTCGATCAGCGCCGCCAGATCGTCGATCTCCCGTTCCACGGTGTACGGGCCGGTGTCGCCGCTCCCGCCGCGCCCCCGCCGGTCGTAGGTCACGACAGAGAAGCGCGGTGCGAGGAGCTCGGCCAAGGGCGCCTCGGTCGCGGCGGTGCACAGGGCCCCGCCCACCAGGACCACCGGCTGTCCCTCACCGCACCGCTCGTACGCGATCCGGGTGCCGTCCCCCGATGTGACCCGGCCCCGGGACCTGCTCAGCGTGCTGTTCACCTCGTCCATGCCAGATAGGACCGGAGCCGCTCCCGGAACTCATCGCGACTCGGCGGGATTTCCCGGAAATTCTTGGAAGTCGCAGGTCGGCGCCTACCGTGGAGGCCATGAACATCTGCGTCTTCCTCTCCGCCGCCGACCTCGACGAGCGCTACACCGCCCCCGCCCGCGACTTCGCGGAACGCCTCGGAAAGGCCGGCCACACGCTGGTGTGGGGCGGCTCCGACGTCGGTCTGATGAAGGTCGTCGCGGACGGCGTCGAGGAGGCGGGCGGCCGGCTCGTCGGCGTCTCGGTCGACTTCCTGGCCGCCAAGGCCCGGCCGGGTGCGGACGAGATGATCATCGCCAAGGACCTCGCCGAGCGGAAGGCTCTGCTTCTGGCCAGGTCCGACGCGATCGTGGTCATGGTCGGCGGCACCGGCACCCTCGACGAGGCCACCGAGGTCCTGGAGCTGAGGAAGCACGGCAAGCACACCAAGCCGGTGGTACTGCTGAACACGGCCGGGTTCTACGACGGCCTGAAGACCCAGTTCCACCGCATGGAGGCCGAAGGATTCCTGCCTCTCCCGCTGACGGACCTGGTCTTCTTCGCCGAGGACGGCGTGTCCGCTCTCGCCTACCTGGAGGCTGCGACTTCGACGGCTGCCGCCGGGGGCAACGCCGCACAGTGATGGGACCATGGTCCCCATGGCTACACATGTGATCACCGGGGCTGGTTCCGGCATCGGCGCCGCCGTCGCCCGTCGTCTGCACGCGCGCGGGGACGAGCTCGTGCTCCACGCGCGCGATGCCGGCCGGGCCAAGGAGCTCGCCGCCGAATTCCCCGGCGCCAGGACACTCGTCGGAGACCTCGCCGACCCCGACCGGCTCTCCTGGGCGTTCTCGCACCAGAGCCTGCCCGAGCGGGTCGACAGCCTTCTGCACATCGCCGGTGTCGTCGACCTCGGGCCGGTCGGCGACCTCACCCCGAAGACCTGGCGCCACCAGCTCAACGTCAACCTCGTCGCCCCCGCCGAACTGACCCGGCACTTCCTGCCCCAGCTGCGCGTCTCCCAGGGACACGTGGTCTTCGTCAACTCCGGCGCCGGGCTCAACGCCCATGCCGAGTGGAGCGCCTACGCCGCCTCCAAGCACGGTCTGAAGGCGCTCGCCGACTCCCTGCGCCACGAGGAGCACGGCAACGGGGTGCGCGTCACCTCGGTCTACCCGGGGCGGACCGCCAGCCCGATGCAGGCCAAGGTCCACGCGCAGGAGGGCAAGGAGTACGACCCCTCCCGGTGGATCGACCCGGAGTCCGTCGCGACGACGATCATCACGGCCATCGATCTGCCGCGCGACGCCGAGATCAACGACCTGACAGTCCGTCCGGGACGGTAGGAACAGTGAGCGAGACCAGCGAGCAGGCAGAATTCACCTGGGGGCCCGCCACCGGCGTCGGCTCCCTGCCCGGTGGCGACGCCCGCGAGGCGGCCAGGACGGTCACGGGCTCCTTCGAGGACTTCCCCTTCCTGGCGGAGCTCCCTGCCCGCGGGCCCGGCGCCGACATGATCGGGCGGACCATCGGGATGCTCGTCGAGATGTACGCACACGTGGAGCCGAGCGGATGGCGGGTCAGCGACCGGCCGGGCCGCGACACCCGGCGCGCCCACTCCTGGCTCGGCGAGGACCTCGACGCCCTCGAGGAGTTCACCCAGGGTTACGAAGGCCCGCTGAAGGTCCAGGCCGTGGGCCCCTGGACGCTCGCCACCGCCCTGGAGCGGCGCGGCGGCGAGGCGGCGCTCGGCGACCCCGGCGCCTGCCGGGACCTCGTGGGCTCCCTCGCCGAGGGGCTGCGCGACCACCTCGCCGATCTCCACAAGCGGGTCCCCGGCGCCCGGCTCGTCCTCCAGCTCGACGAGCCCTCCCTGACGTCCGTGCTGCGTGGACAGGTCCGTACCGCCAGCGGCTACCGCACCTACCGCGCCGTCGACCGGCAGGTCGTCGAGAGCGCCCTGCGCGAGATCATCGCGGTGCACGACGGCCCGGTCGTCGTGCACTCCTGCGCCCCCGACGTCCCGTTCGGACTGCTGCGCCGTGCCGGCGTCGCCGGGGTCTCGTTCGACTTCGGGCTGCTCACCGAACGTGACGAGGAGCCCATCGGCGAGGCGGTGGAGTCCGGCACGAAGCTCTTCGCGGGCGTGGTGTCCTCGACCGACGCCCCATTGTCGGACCCGGGCGGTAGCGTCATGGGTGTCAGGACGCTGTGGCGCAGGCTGGGGCTGAATCCGGGGACTCTCGCCGAGTCCGTCGTGGTCACTCCGACGTGCGGGCTCGCGGGTGCTTCGCCGGCATATGCCAGGGCGGCGCTCGCCCACTGCGCCCGGGCGGCGAGATCGCTCGCGGACAACCCTGAGTGACGGGGTCCGAGTCAACGGGAGGACGAGTAACGGTGGCAGTCGAACAGGGGGCCCTGCCCGCCGAGGCACGGGAGAGGCACGCCGAGCTGGCCGAGCAGGTCGAGGAGCACCGCTTCCGGTACTACGTGAAGGACCAGCCCGTCATCAGCGACGGCGAGTTCGACAGGCTCCTGCGCTCCCTCGAGGCGCTGGAGGAGGAGTATCCCGAGCTGCGCACGCCGGACTCGCCGACCCAGAAGGTCTCGGGGGACTACGAGACGGGCCTGGCCAAGGTCGACCACCGCGAGCGCATGTACTCGCTGGACAACGCCTTCGACGACGCCGAGCTGTCCGCCTGGGCGGAGCGGGTGGCCAAGGACGTCGGCACGTCCGCGTACCACTTCCTGTGCGAGCTCAAGGTCGACGGCCTCGCGATCAACCTGACGTACGAGAAGGGCCGGCTCACCCGGGCCGCCACCCGGGGCACCGGCGTCACCGGTGAGGACATCACGCCCAACGCCCGGACCATCCACGGCATCCCGGACCGGCTGTCCGGCGACCGGATCCCGGACCTGGTGGAGATCCGGGGCGAGGTCTACTTCCCGATGGAGGCCTTCGCCGACCTCAACGCCCGCCGGGTGGCCGCCGGCGAGCAGCCGTACGCGAACCCGCGGAACTCCGCCTCCGGTTCACTGCGGCAGAAGGACCCGAAGGTCACGGCCACACTCCCGCTGCGCATGGTGGTCCACGGCATCGGCGCCCGCGAGGGCTTCGACATCGACCGCCTCAGCCAGGCCTACGACCTGCTGCGTGAATGGGGCCTGCCGACCGCCCAGCACAACCGGGTGGTCGGCTCGCTCGACGCGGTACGGGAGTTCATCGCGTACTTCGGCGAGAACCGGCACTCCGTCGAGCACGAGATCGACGGGGTCGTCGTCAAGCTCGACGAGATCCCGCTCCAGGGCCGGCTCGGCTCCACCGCGCGCGCCCCGCGCTGGGCCATCGCGTGGAAGTACGCGCCGGAGGAAGTCAACACCAAGCTCGTCGACATCAAGGTCGGCGTCGGCCGGACGGGCCGGGTCACCCCGTACGCCCAGGTCGAGCCGGTCAAGGTCGCCGGCTCGGAGGTCGAGTTCGCCACCCTCCACAACCAGGAGGTGGTGAAGGCCAAGGGCGTGCTGATCGGCGACACGGTCGTGCTGCGCAAGGCCGGTGACGTCATTCCGGAGATCCTCGGCCCGGTCGCCGATCTGCGGGACGGCACCGAGCGGGAGTTCGTGATGCCGGCCGAGTGTCCGGCATGCGGGACACCGCTGCGGGCCATGAAGGAGGGCGACATCGATCTGCGCTGCCCCAACGCGCGGACCTGTCCTGCCCAGTTGCGTGAACGTCTCTTCTACCTGGCCGGCCGCGAGTGCCTGGACATCGAGAACTTCGGCGCGGTCGCAGCAGCGGCGCTGACCCGCCCGCTGGTGCCTTCCGAGCCGCCGCTCGTCGACGAGGGCGATCTCTTCGACCTCACCATCGAGCAGCTCCTTCCCATCAAGGCGCACGTCCTCGACCAGGACAGCGGGCTGCCCAAGCGGGACCCGAAGACCGGCGAGGAGAAGGTCGTCACGGTCTTCGCCAACCAGAAGGGCGAGCCGAAGAAGAACGCGCTCGCGATGCTGGCGAACATCGAGGCGGCCAAGGCGCGGCCGCTCGCCCGGTTCATCAACGGCCTGTCGATCCGCCATGTGGGGCCGGTGGCGGCCCAGGCGCTGGCCCGCGAGTTCCGCTCCCTGGAGCGGATCGAGCAGGCGACCGAGGAGGAGCTGGCGGCCGTCGACGGGGTCGGCGGGATCATCGCGGCCGCGGTGAAGGACTGGTTCTCGGAGGAGTGGCACCGGGAGATCGTGCGCAAGTGGCGCGCCGCCGGGGTCACGTTCGAGGACGAGGGTGCCGGCGAGGAGCAGGGGCCGCGTCCGCTGGAGGGAATGACCGTCGTCGTGACGGGCACCCTGCAGAACTTCACCAGGGATGGCGCAAAAGAGTCGCTCCAGAACCTCGGGGCGAAGGTGACCGGTTCCGTTTCAAAGAAGACCGACTTCGTGGTCGTCGGTGACAACCCTGGTTCGAAGTACGACAAGGCGATGCAGCTGAAGGTTCCGGTTCTGGACGAGGACGGCTTCGCGGTGCTGCTCGCAGAGGGTCCCGAGGCCGCTCGGGAGGCGGCAGTCCCCGTAGCGGGATAGGCGGGAGAGAGGCAAGGGACAGCCGGGAACGTCACCCGTTCGGCGCATACCAGATCGTTAGGGGTGGCCGGGTCGCATTCGGGCAAGACATGGAGAGCGCTGCCCGTCGGAGCCCTCCGCGGCCTACTGTTGAGACCGTGCGTCTGCCGTGCACGGCCGTGTGAGGGCTCTGCCGGTCGTGGAGGCATGACAACGGCCCATCGCGTTGCGACGGCACCGCCGGCTGTGAGAGGGACGGAATGAAACCGACCGAGAGTGCCGCCCCGGTCTCACGGCCGCGTGGCCGTGAGACCTTCGTGGGCATCACCTCCGGGCTGCCCGGAGTCGTGGTGGGCATCGCCGCCGTCGTGCTCGCCACCGGGTTCTACCGGGCCCTGAGCACCGGCCACGGACTCTTCCCCGGCGGCGCCGCGGGCTGGTCCCTCGCCGTCCTCACCGGGTTCATCGTCGGACACCTGGTCGCCCTCGGCCGCGACCGCTGGTGGGGCGGCACCGGCTCCGGCGCCGCCCTCACCCTCGCGGTCCTGCTGCTCTACGGCTGGGTGCCCGCCGGCCTCGTCTCCATGGCCGTCGTCGTCCTGGTCGGCGCGGCCCGCCGCCACCGCTGGCGCCAGGGACTCCTGCACGGCGCCGTGGACGTCCTCGGCATAGGCGCCGCCGCCCTGGTCCTCGCCGCCTTCGGAGACGTACCGACCGTGGAGAGCCCCTGGCAGCCCCTCGACTGGGGGATCGCCGACGTACCGGAAGTCGCGCTCGCCGCGGCCGCCTATCTCGCGGTGACCCGGCTGCTCCTCTGGTACGCCCTCTCGCCCCAGGGCGGCGGCCTGCCGACCGTCGCCCGCACGGCCCTGCTCCGGCAGGGACTCGTCGCGGTCGCACTGCTCGGCATCGCCCCGCTGATCTGCGTCGTCGCGGTCTCCCAGCCGGTCCTGCTGCCGCTCTTCGCCGTCCCGCTCATCGCCCTCGACTCCACCCTCTGGATCGCCCGCGCCCGCGCCGAGGAGCAGCTGCGCGACCCGCTCACCGGACTGCCGAACCGTCAGTGGCTCCTGGAGCGGGCCTGGGCGGCCCTCGAGGAGGCCGAGGGGGAGGGCGCGCGCTCCGCCCTCGTCCTGATCGACCTCGACCGTTTCCGATCGGTCAACGACACCCTGGGGCATCTCGCCGGAGACCGGCTGCTGCTCCAGATCGCCGAGCGGCTCAAGCTCGCCCTGCCGCGCGGGGCGGAGGCCGCGCGGCTCGGCGGCGACGAGTTCGCCGTCCTGCTCCCCATCGCCGACTCCACCACCAGCGCCCAGCGCGTCGCCCGCCACCTCGTCGCCGAACTCTCCTCGCCGCTCGACCTCGACGGGCTCACGCTCGTCCTGGAGGCCAGCGCGGGCGTCGCCGTCTTCCCCGACCACGCCCTCGACGCCGAGGGGCTGCTGCGCCGGGCCGACGTGGCGATGTACCAGGCCAAGCGGGACCGTACGGGCGTGGAGGTGTACGAGTCGAAGCGCGACTCCAACACCCCCGACCGCCTCGGACTCCTCGGCGACCTGCGCCGCGCCCTGGACGCCGGCGAGGTCGAGCTCCACTACCAGCCCAAGGTCCGCTTCGACGGACAGGTCGCCGGCCTCGAGGCCCTGGTGCGCTGGGTGCACCCCGAGCGCGGCCGGGTCCCTCCGGACGAGTTCATCGCGATCGCCGAGTCCTCGGGCCTGATGCCCCACCTCACCGAGTACGTCCTCGAGACCGCGCTCGCGCAGGTCGCCCGGTGGCGGGCCCAGGGGTTGAACGTTCCTGTCGCCGTCAACGTCTCTCCCCGCGACGTCCACACCCCCGGCTTCGCCGGTGCCGTCGCCGCCCGCCTGGCCCGCCACGGGGTCCCGGCCGGCGCCCTGCAACTGGAGATAACGGAGCACGTGCTCCTGGAGGACCCGCAGCGGGCCGCGGACACCATGGCCGGCCTGACCGGCCACGGCGTGAAGATGTCGCTCGACGACTTCGGCACCGGCTACTCCTCCCTCGTGCACCTGCGGCGTCTCCCGGTGAGCGAGCTCAAGATCGACCGCTCCTTCGTCGCCCGGCTCGCCGTCGACGCCGAGGACGCCGAGATCGTCCGCTGCACCCTCGACCTCGCCCACTCGCTCGGCCTCCTCGTCGTCGCGGAGGGCGTCGAGGACGACGAGACCTGGGAGCGCCTGCGGGACCTGGGCTGCGACGCCGTCCAGGGCTGGCTGGTCGCCGCCGCGATGCCGCCCGGCGAGACCACGGCCTGGCTCCGTGCCCGCGGCGAGCACGGCTGGCGCCGCCCCTCGGAGGAGGCCGCGATCCAGGCCGTCGACCAGCCCACCGGACACGTGGTGCAGTAGCGGTGCGACGCCTCGGGGGCGCGCCCCCGAGGCAGCCGCGGCAAACCGTTTCACGGGTAGAGGTGCGGGCCCCATAGGATTGGGCCCAACACCATCAAACTCACCCCGTGAGGATCGCATGCCTGGCATCACGCGCGAGGAGGTCGCCCACCTCGCACGGCTGGCGCGTCTGGAGCTGAAGGGCGAAGAGCTCGATCACTTCGCCGGTCAGCTCGACGACATCATCGGCGCGGTCGCCCGCGTCTCCGAGGTCGCCGACCAAGACGTTCCGCCGACCTCCCACCCGCTGCCGCTGACGAACGTCATGCGCGCGGACGAGGTCCGTCCGTCGCTCACCCCCGAGCAGGCGCTCTCCGGCGCCCCGGCCCAGGAGCAGCAGCGTTTCAAGGTGCCGCAGATCCTGGGGGAGGACTAATCACATGACGGACATCATCAAGCTCACGGCCGCCGAGATCGCCGGGAAGATCGCCGCGGGCGAGCTCACCGCGGTCCAGGTGACCGAGGCCCACCTCGCCCGTATCGAGGCCGTCGACGAGAAGGTCCACGCCTTCCTGCACGTCGACCGTGAGGGCGCCCTCGCCCAGGCCCGCGCCGTGGACGAGAAGCGCGCCAAGGGCGAGAAGCTCGGCCCGCTGGCCGGCGTCCCCCTCGCGCTCAAGGACATCTTCACCACCGTCGGCATCCCGACGACCGTCGGCTCGAAGATCCTCGAAGGCTGGATCCCGCCGTACGACGCGACGCTGGTCAAGAAGCTGAAGGCCGCAGACGTCGTCATCCTCGGCAAGACCAACATGGACGAGTTCGCCATGGGGTCCTCCACCGAGAACAGCGCCTACGGCCCCACCGGCAACCCCTGGGACCTGACCCGGATCCCCGGCGGCTCCGGCGGTGGCTCCTCCGCCGCCCTCGCCGCGTACGAGGCCCCGCTCGCCATCGGCACGGACACCGGCGGCTCGATCCGCCAGCCCGCCGCCGTCACCGGCACCGTCGGCGTCAAGCCGACCTACGGTGGCGTCTCCCGCTTCGGCATGGTGGCCTTCTCGTCCTCCCTCGACCAGGGCGGGCCCTGCGCCCGTACGGTCCTGGACGCGGCGCTGCTCCACGAGGCCATCGCCGGGCACGACCCGCTGGACTCGACCTCCATCGACGCCCCGGTCCCGCCGGTCGTCGAGGCGGCCCGCAACGGCTCCGTCGCCGGAATGCGCGTCGGTGTCGTCAAGCAGTTCCGTGGCGAGGGCTACCAGGCCGGTGTCGTACAGCGCTTCGACGAGTCCGTCGAACTGCTGAAGTCGCTGGGCGCCGAGATCGTCGAGCTGGACTGCCCGACCTTCGACCTCGCCCTTTCGGCCTACTACCTGATCGCGCCGTCGGAGTGCTCCTCCAACCTGGCCCGTTTCGACGCCATGCGCTATGGCCTGCGGGTCGGCGACGACGGCACCAAGTCGGCAGAGGACGTCACCGCCCTCACCCGTGAGGCCGGCTTCGGCGACGAGGTCAAGCGCCGCATCATCCTCGGTACGTACGCGCTGAGCTCCGGCTACTACGACGCGTACTACGGCTCGGCGCAGAAGGTCCGTACCCTCATCACCCGCGAGTTCGAGAAGGCCTTCGAGCAGGTGGACGTGATCGTCTCCCCGACGACCCCCACCACCGCCTTCCCGATCGGCGAGCGCGCCGACGACCCGATGGCGATGTACCTCGCGGACCTGTGCACCATCCCGACCAACCTGGCCGGCAACTCCGCCATGTCGCTGCCCTGCGGCCTCGCGCCGGAGGACGGTCTGCCGGTCGGTCTGCAGATCATCGCCCCCGCCATGAAGGACGACCGGCTGTACAAGGTCGGCGCCGCCGTCGAGGCCGCCTTCGTGGAAAAGTGGGGTCACCCGCTGCTTGAGGAGGCTCCGTCGCTGTGAGTGCCATGGCAAAGAAGGCCAAGAACTTCAAGAAGTCGAAGACCGGCGTCTACGTCTCGCTGGCGACCACCGCGTTCGGTGCCATCAGCGTCGCGAAGCAGGCCAAGATGGCCCGCAACGACAACGACATGCTGCGGCTGATCGACTCCGCCGTGTCCGCCGCCGCCATCGTTACCGGCCTGGCGATCCTCTACCGGGAGCTGAAGCGCCTGGGCGACGACGACGTCCTGCTGGGCTGAGAGGGAAAGTCTCACTGTGACCGTCACTGAACTGCTGTCGTACGACGCGGCGCTCGCTGCGTACGACCCCGTCATGGGCCTGGAGGTCCATGTCGAACTCGGTACGAAGACCAAGATGTTCTGCGGCTGCTCGACCGAGCTGGGCGCCGAGCCCAACTCGCAGACCTGCCCCACCTGTCTCGGTCTGCCCGGCTCGCTCCCGGTCGTCAACGCGATCGGCGTCGAGTCGGCCGTCAAGATCGGTCTCGCGCTGAACTGCGAGATCGCCGAGTGGTGCCGCTTCGCCCGGAAGAACTACTTCTATCCGGACATGCCGAAGAACTTCCAGACCTCGCAGTACGACGAGCCGATCGCCTTCAACGGCTATCTGGACGTCCAGCTGGAGGACGGGGAGATCTTCCGCGTGGAGATCGAGCGCGCCCACATGGAGGAGGACACCGGCAAGTCGCTGCACGTCGGCGGTGCCACCGGCCGCATCCACGGCGCGTCCCACTCCCTGCTCGACTACAACCGGGCCGGCATCCCGCTCATCGAGATCGTCACCAAGCCCATCGAGGGTGCGGGGGAGCGCGCTCCCGAGGTCGCCAAGGCGTACGTCGCCGAGCTGCGCGAGCTGATCCGCGCGCTGGACGTCTCCGAGGCGCGGATGGACAAGGGCCAGATGCGCTGCGACGTGAACCTGTCGCTGCGCCCGCACGGCACCAAGGTCTTCGGCACCCGCTCGGAGACGAAGAACGTCAACTCGCTCCGTTCGGTGGAGCGGGCGGCGCGCTTCGAGATCCAGCGCCACGCGGCCGTCCTCCAGTCGGGCGGCACGATCGTGCAGGAGACCCGTCACTTCCACGAGGAGGACGGCTCCACCACGTCCGGTCGGATCAAGGACAACGCGGAGGACTACCGGTACTTCCCGGAGCCCGACCTCGTCCCCGTCGCCCCGGCCCGTGAGTGGGTCGAGGAGCTGCGCGCCGGGCTGCCCGAGCTGCCGCGCGTGCGCCGCAACCGGCTCCGCGAGGAGTGGGGCGTGTCGGAGCACGACATGCAGTCGATCCTCAACGCCGGCGCGGTCGACCTCATCGTCGCGACCACGGACGCCGGTGCTCCGGCGGACCAGGCCCGCAAGTGGTGGATGGGCGAACTGGCCCGCTCCGCCAACGAGTCGGGCACGGCCCTGGACGAGCTGCCGATCACCCCGGCACAGGTCGCCCGGGTGACCGAGCTGGTGGCCTCCGGCGACCTCACCGACAAGCTGGCCCGCCAGGTCATCGAGGGCGTGCTGGCCGGCGAGGGCGGCCCGGACGAGGTCGTCGAGAAGCGCGGCCTGAAGGTCGTCTCCGACGAGGGCGCGCTCGGCACGGCGGTCGACGAGGCCATCGCGGCCAACGCGGCCATCGCCGACAAGATCCGCGGCGGCAAGGTCGCGGCGGTCGGCGCCCTGGTGGGCGCGGTCATGAAGGCCACCCGCGGCCAGGCGGACGCGGCGCGCGTGAAGGACCTGATTCTGGAGAAGCTGGGCGTCAGCGAGGGCTGATCGGCTGGTTTCGTACGAGGGCGGCCCGCACCGGAGGTTTCCGGGGCGGGCCGCCCTTGTCATGGGGAGGGCCGACCTTGATAGGCAAGTCGATACTTGCCTATGGTGGTGGGTATGACGGAGGATGTCTTCAAGGCACTGGCCGATCCCACCCGTCGGCGCATCCTCGATGAGCTGGTGGAACGGGACGGTCAGACCCTGTTCGAGATATGCACACGGCTGGTGACGAAGCACGGTCTGGGGCTGTCCCGCCAGGCGATCAGCCAGCATCTCGCCGTACTGGAATCCGCGGGACTGGTCGTCTCGCGGCGGCAGGGCCGCTACAAGTTCCACGATCTGAACACCGAACCCCTTGAGCGCATCGCGAGCCGGTGGCTCAGGCCCGAAACACCGGAGAGCACCCCATGAGGATCCACATCACCAGCGTCTTCGTCGACGACCAGGAGAAGGCCGAGCGCTTCTACACGGATGTGCTGGGCTTCGTGAAGAAGCACGACGTCCCGCTGGGCACGGACCGGTGGCTGACCATGGTCTCGCCGGAAGACCCCGAGGGGACCGAACTGCTCCTCGAGCCCTCCCGCCACCCCGTGGTGCAGGCGTACAAGACGGGGCTGGCGAAGGACGGCATCCCGGCTGTCTCCTTCGCCGTGGACGACGTGCGGGCGGAGTTCGACCGACTGCGCGGGCTCGGCGTCCAGTTCACCCAGGACCCGCTGGAGATGGGCCCGTCCACCACGGCGGTCCTGGACGACACCTGCGGCAACCTGATCCAGATCGTGCACGTCAAGTAGCGGCGGCCGCGGGCTCCGTGGCCGGAAATCGCTTGGACTTCCGTCACCGCCTGATGGACGTTCACCACCCCGCCGTCGTCGGGTCTTCTCACCGTCACTCGGTCTCACTACCGTCCCCCGCGTACCACCCAATGGCTCGAAGGCGAACCATTGGCCGTCGTCTGGAGGTCGTTCGTGTCACCCGAGATGTCTCGCAGAAGGCTCCTCGCACTGGGCGGTGGCGCCCTCGGTGTTGCCGCCGCCGGATCGTTGCTCCCGCCGTCGCTGCAGGAGGCGATCGCCGCGGGGCCACCGGCCGGCGGGATGTCGGCGGTGAAGCACGTCGTGATCCTCATGCAGGAGAACCGGTCCTTCGACCACTACTTCGGCACCCTCCGCGGCGTCCGTGGATTCGGTGACCGCAACGCCATCGAGCTCCCCTCCGGCAAGCCGGTCTTCGAACAGCCCGCCGCGCTCGGCCGGACCGTGCTCCCGTTCCCGATCAGGAACGCCGCCGAGGCTCAGAAGAAGGACCTCCAGTACATCGGCGACCTCGACCACTCCTGGAGCGGCGGCGCCAAGGCGTGGCACGACGGGTGGATGGACGGCTGGGTCTCCGCCAAGACCGCGGCGACGATGGCGTACTACGACCGCCAGGACATCCCGCTGCACCACGAGCTCGCCGACACCTTCACCATCTGCGACGCCTACCACTCCTCCATCCACACCTCGACGAGCCCCAACCGGAACCACCTGTGGTCCGGCTGGACCGGCTTCGAGGCCGACGGCAGCCGTGCGGTCACCAACGCCGCGTACGCCGAGGGCACCCATCCTGGCTACTCCTGGCCCACCTACGCCGAGCGGCTCGAAGCGGCCGGGCGGAGCTGGAAGACGTACACGGAGTGGGAGAACTTCACCGACAACAACATCGAGTTCTTCGCCGGCTTCAAGAAGATCGCCCGCAAGGCGCTCGCCGGCACCGGCGGGCACACCTTCATGGAGTCCTTCTACGCCGCTGTCCGCGACACGGACGACGCCGCCGAGCGGACCCGGCTCCTCACCGCCCTCGACGACGGCGTCGCCACCCTCACCGCTGCCGAGCGCTCGCTCTTCGAGCGCGGACTGCGCCGCGTCGAGACCGGGAGGCTCGCCGACGCCTTCCGCGCCGACGTGGCCGCCGGGACGCTGCCGGAGGTCTCGTACCTCGTCCCCTCCGCGATCGACTCCGAGCACCCCGGCTCCTCCTCACCGATCGCCTCCGCCACCCTCGTCTACAAGGTGCTCGACGCCCTCGGCGCGCACCCCGACGTGTGGCGCCACACCGTCGTGCTGATCAATTACGACGAGAACGACGGCTTCTTCGACCACGTGCCGCCGCCCGTCCCGCCGGCCGACAACACGGACGAGCGCTACAAGGGTCTGCCCACCGGCCTCGGCATCCGCGTCCCGCTGCTCGTCGTCTCCCCCTGGTCGGTCGGCGGCTACGTCTGCTCCGAGACCTTCGACCACACCTCCGTGATCCGCTTCCTGGAGAAGCTCACCGGGATCCAGGAGCCCAACATCACCCCGTGGCGCCGCGCCGTCACCGGCGACCTGACCTCCGCCTTCGACTTCCGCCGCGGTCACCGCCGGCCCGGGATCGAGCAGCCCGGCCCGATCCCGCCCTTCTCCGGCCGGTGGCGGCCGCAGCCGCCGGCCGTCCAGCAGATGCCGGTGCAGGAGCCGGGCAGCCGCCCCGCCCGCCCGCTTCCGTACCAGCCGGACGCCGCCGCGACGGTGGGGGAGAAGGAGATCACCGTCGCCCTGCGGAACAGCGGGAAGGCGAGTGTCCACTTCGCGCTCTATCCGTACGCCGGCGAGTTCACCGTCCCCCAGCACCAGGACGTAAGGGGCGCGGCGCAATGGGCGGTACCCCTTACCCGCGATCATTACCGGTTCACGATCACCGGTCCGAACGGCTTCCGCCGCGAGTTCGAGGGCCCGGCGGCGGGCGGCGCCGAGGTCGCCTCGCACATCGACCATCATGACCGTGACCTGCATCTCACCGTACGGAACACGGGCGCCGCCCCGGTCTCCTTCACCGTCCGCCCGCTCGGTTACGTCGACCGGGACGACCTCCGCGACTGGACCCGCACCGTCACCGTCAAGCCCGGCCGGAGCCGTACGGTCGTGCACTCCGCAGCCGACGCGCACGGCTGGTACGACGTCGAGGTGACCGCCCCGGGCGGCTTCCGCCGACGGCTCATGGGGCACATCGAGAACGGGCGGGCGAGCGTCTCCGGCTGAGGCCGCGCACCAGACCTTCCGAACGCGCTGCGCGGGAGCCCAGGACCAAAGGCCTGAGCTTCCGCGCAGCCCTGTGAGTAACGACACGAAACGGGCAAATGATCTCTTAAGGCTGCAACAGTGGCCTGACGTAGGTCATGCGTTCTTTGCGGGCAGTTCCCCGGTAAAGATCCACGAACCACCCACCAGGGAGCCCGTCCTTTGGCAGCCATTGCACGGTGGTGCATCAAGCACCGCCTCGTCGTCGTTCTGCTCTGGCTCATCGCCCTCGGCGGAGCAGTCGCCGGCGCAGCGGTCGCGGGCAACGCGTACTCCAACGACTACGAGGTGCCAGGCACCGAGTCCGGCCGTGCCACCGCTCTCCTCGATCAGGGGTTCCCCGGCGCGGGCGGTGACAGCGACACCATCGTCTGGCACGCCGGGACGAGCAGTGTCCGCGCCACCGGCATCGAGCAGCGCATGACCGAGATGCTCGACGAGGTGGCCGAACTGCCCGGCATCGCGTCGGTGGCCTCCCCGTACGGGGACAGCCCGGCCGCCCAGGCACGGATCAGCGAGGACGGGCACACCGCCTACGCCGCGGTCACCTTCCACGAGCAGGCCGACGACATCCCGAAGGCCCAGGCCCAGGCGCTCGTCGACACGGCCCGCACAGCCGCGGGCGACGGCGTCCAGGTCGAACTCGGCGGCACCGCCATCGCCCTCACCGAGGCCCCCGGCGGACACACCGCCGAGGCCGTCGGCGTGGTCGTCGCGGCCGTCGTCCTCTTCCTCGCCTTCGGCTCGCTCGCCGCCTCCGCGCTCCCCATCGCCACCGCCCTCGTCAGCGTGGGCATCGCGTACTCCGGGATCGCGCTGCTCGGCCACGTCATGACGGTCGCCGACTTCGCGCCCATGCTGGGCCTGCTCATCGGCCTGGGCGTCGGCATCGACTACGCCCTGTTCATCGTCACCCGGCACCGCAAGGGCCTCAAACGAGGGCTCTCGGTCGCCGAATCCGCGCAGATCGCCGTCGCGACCACCGGCCGTGCCGTCGTCTTCGCGGGCGCGACCGTCTGCATCGCACTGCTCGGCATGCTGATCCTCAGGCTCAGCTTCCTCAACGGCGTCGCCATCGCCGCCTCGCTGACCGTGGTCCTCACCGTCGCGGCCTCCATCACCCTGCTGCCCGCGCTGCTCTCCCTCATCGGCATGCGGGCGCTCAGCCGACGCGAACGGCGGCACCTCACCGAGCACGGCCCGCAGCCCGAGCTGCCGACCGGCTTCGCCGCTCGCTGGTCCGCCTTCGTGGAGCGCCACCCCAAGCTGCTCGGCGGGGTCGCCGCCGTCGTCATGCTGGTCCTGGCCCTGCCGACCCTCTCGCTCCATCTCGGTACGTCCGACCAGGGCAACGGCCCGGCCACGGCGACGACGCGGCAGGCGTACGACCTGCTGGCCGACGGATTCGGGCCCGGAGTGAACGGGCCGCTCACCCTCGTCGCCCAGATCGACGGCGCCGACGACAGGGTCGCGCTCGCGGAGCTGCCGGCCGAGCTCGCGAACACCCGGGGCGTCGAGTCCGTCTCGCCGATCACGTACAACAGCGCGGGGGACACGGCCGTCCTGACCGTCGTACCGGACTCCTCTCCGCAGTCGAAGGCGACGAGCGAGCTCGTCGACCGGCTGCGCGCGGACGTGCTGCCCTCGGCCGAGCAGGGCACCTCGCTGGACGTGCACGTCGGCGGCGTCACGGCCTCGTACGACGACTTCGCCGAGATCATCGTCGGCAAGCTGCCGCTCTTCGTGGGCGTCGTCATCGCGCTCGGCTGTCTGCTGCTCCTGCTCGCGTTCCGTTCGATCGGCATTCCGCTGAAGGCGGCGGCCATGAACGTGGCCGCCGTAGCCTCCTCCTTCGGGATCGTCGTCGCGATCTTCCAGTGGGGGTGGGGGAGCGAGCTGCTGGGGCTCGGCAGCGCCGGCCCGATCGAACCGTTCCTGCCCGTGATCATGGTGTCGGTGCTCTTCGGGCTCTCCATGGACTACCAGGTCTTCCTGGTCAGCCGGATGTACGAGGAGTGGCTGGAGACGGGCGACAACCGTCGGGCGGTCCGGGTCGGGCTCGCCGAGACCAGCCGGGTGATCAACTCCGCGGCGGTCATCATGATCTCCGTCTTCCTCGCCTTCGTGCTCAGCGGGGACCGGGTCATCGCGATGTTCGGCATCGCGCTCGCCGCCGCCGTCGCCCTCGACGCCTTCGTCCTGCGGACGCTGCTCGTCCCGGCGCTCATGCACATGCTCGGAGGGGCGAACTGGTGGCTGCCGCGCTGGCTCGACCGCCGACTGCCGAGGATCAGCATCGAACCCGCCGAGTCCCGCGCCGCAGCCGACGCGCGGGACGCCGAACGGGACGACGACCGTGCGAAGATCCCCCTGCAGCGTGTGACTGTTTCGAGCGCGGAGGACAACGAGGATGTTCGCGATATCGCTGGGTGACGACGGTGCCGTGCTGAGGCCTCTGGAGCCTTCGCACGCCGAGGAGTTCCTCACCCACATGAACCGCGGCCGGGAGTACGTCGGAGAGCACATCGCGCTCCCCGACTTCGTGGCGGACCTCGACTCGGCCCGCTCCTTCCTCAAGGCGTACGCCGAGAAGGCCGCGAACGACGCCGGCCGGATCTACGGCATCTGGACCGGGGGCACCCTCGTCGGCGGCGTGCTCTTCCGCACCATGGACGTGACCCTCGGGACGGCCGAGGCCGGGTGCTGGCTGGAGCCGTCGGCGGTCGGCAAGGGCCTGGTCACCAGGGCCGCGCGCACCATCATCGACTGGGCGGTCGTGGAGCGCTCCATCCACCGCGTCGAGTGGCTGGTCTCCTCGAAGAACGAGGCCAGCATCGCGGTGGCCCGGCGGCTCGGCATGACGAAGGACGGCGTGCTGCGGGAGAGCTACCCGTACCGCGGGCAGCGCCTCGACATGGAGGTCTGGTCGGTGCTCGCGCCGGAGTGGAAGACGCTCAGGGCCGGGCAGGCTTCTTAAGGCCCCTCTCATACGCGGCACCTAGCGTGCCGTGCATGACTGCCAAGACTGACGAGAACACGGAAACCGAGAAGACCGCCGAGGCCGCGCGGACCGCGGAGGCCGTGAAGACCACGGAGGCCGTGAAGACCAGGGAGGCCGTCGACCCCGGCGACGGCCTCGACGCCGTCGACGAGCTGGACGAGCAGGGAGACCTGGACGACCTGGACGACCTGGACGAGCTGGAGGCGGCCGACGAGGCCCCCGCCGCCTCCAGCGGCGTCGGCGCGGGCGCCGCGGCCGTCGTCTCGGCCGGCCTCGGGCTCGCCGCCCTGAGCGGCACCTGGGTCGGGAAGGTCGGCAGCGAGCGCGAGACGCTCATCGGCCAGATCAATGCCCAGGGCGGCACCGCCGCCCAGCAGATCTCCGAGATCTACGGAGACGCCTGGCACACCACCGCACTCGTCAACGGCCTCTTCTCGCTCCTCGCCCTGATCACCGCCGTGGTCGTCCTCACCCGCCCGCAGCGCCCCGTCTGGATCCGGGCCGTGGCCGTCGCCGGTGCCGTACTGGGCGGAATCGGACTGTTCCTGTCGGCGGGCATGTACTTCGACCTGTTCCTGAGTCTCCCGTCGGCGCCCTAAGTACCCCCTAGGACCCTCCTAAGGCCCCCCGTCCCCCGAACATGCGGCACTCTCCCGATGTGGCGACACCCCCTGGGAAACGAAAGTAGAGGCATCGCAAGGAGCGATACCGACACCAGGGAGCATCGAATGTTCGCGTACGAACTGCACCGCATGAACCACGACGAGCGCGTCCGTGAGGCCGCCGCCGAGCGCCTGGCCCGCCAGGCCGTCAAGGCGCGGCGGGCCGCGAAGGCGGCCGCCCGGTCCGGAGGCCATGATTCCGAAGGGCGGGTGGGAGCCGAGCGAGGCCGCTTCGTCCGGGCCGCGTGACCCCCGTATGAGCACGACCCCGGACGTCTGTGCGATGCTCGGCGCCGTGGAGACCAGGTCAGTCAGCCCCGTGTTCGTCGGCCGGGCCGGCGAACTCACCGCCCTCACCGACGCGCTGGCCCGCGCCGGTGAGGGAGAGCCCCAGGCCCTGCTCATCGGCGGCGAGGCCGGCGTGGGCAAGACGCGGCTCATCGAGGAGTTCGTCGCCGCGGCCTGCGACCGCGGCGCCTTCGTCGCGGTCGGCGGCTGTGTCGAAGTCGGCGCGGACGGGCTGCCGTTCGCGCCCTTCTCCACCGCCCTGCGCGCGCTGAGCCGCCGGCTCCCCGACGAACTGGCGGCCGCGGCCGCCGGGCAGGAGGGCGAACTCGCCCGCCTCCTCCCCGAACTCGGCGACGTCGGCAGCCACGAGCCCTCCAACGAGGACTCCACCGCCCGCCTCTTCGAACTGACCGTACGTCTCCTGGAACGGCTCGCCGCCGACCGGACGATCGTGCTCGTCCTGGAGGACCTGCACTGGGCCGACGCATCGACCCGGCACCTCCTCGCCTACCTCTTCCGCACCCTGCGCCGCGGCAGGATCGTGGTCGTCGCCACCTACCGCGCCGACGACATCCACCGCCGCCACCCGCTGCGCCCCCTGCTTGCCGAACTGGACCGGCTGCGGACCATCCGGCGCATCGAACTCGCCCGGTTCACCCGCGCGGAGGTCCGCCGCCAGCTCACCGGCATCCTCGCCGCCGAACCCGACGCCGCCCTCGTCGACGAGGTCTTCGACCGCTCCGACGGCAACGCCTTCTTCGTCGAGGAACTCGTCGTCTCCCACGAGTCCGGCTGCGCTCCAGGCGCCCTCACCGACTCCCTGCGCGATCTGCTGCTCGTCCGGGTCGAGACGCTCCCCGAGGACGCCCAGCGGGTCGCCAGGATCGTCGCCGAAGGCGGCTCCACCGTCGAGTACGCGCTGCTCGCCGCCGTCGCCCGGCTCTCCGAGGACGACCTCATCGAGGCGCTGCGCGCCGCCGTCGGCGCCAACATCCTGCAGTCCGTCCCGGACGGCGACGGCTACCGGTTCCGCCACTCCCTGGTCCGCGAGGCCGTCAGCGACGACCTGCTGCCCGGTGAACGCTCCCGCCTCAACCGGCGCTACGCCGAAGCCCTGGAGGCCGACCCCTCCCTCGTCCGCGCCGACGAACGCGCCACCAGGTCCGCCAGCTACTGGTACCACGCCCACGACCCCTCCCGGGCGCTGCCGGCCGTGCTCCGCGCCTCCGCCGAGGCCCGCAAGCGCTACGCCTACGCCGAACAACTGCGGCTCCTCGAACGGGCCATGGAACTCTGGGACGAGGTCCCCGCCGAGGTGCGCGACTCGCTGCGGCCGATGGACTACGCCGAGGCGTACCCTCCGTGCGGCTGCGACCCCGAGACCACACCGCTGCGCTATCTCGACCTGCTCGCCGAGGCCGCGTACGCCGCCCGGCTGTGCGGAGAGCGCGAACGCGCCCTGAAGATCGGCAAGATGGCCCTGCGGCTCCTCGAAGGGGAGGAGGACGAGGACCGCGACCCGCTGCGCTCCGCCTGGTTCTGGACCGAACGCTCCCGCATCGTCTCCGGACTCGGCCGCTCCGACGGCTGGGACGAGATCGCCACCGCCCAGGAACTCGTCAAGGGCCTGCCTCCGTCCGGTGTGCACGCCCGCATCCTCGCCGTGGCCGCCGGCTGGGGGATGCTCCACAAGCCCGGCCCGGAGAGCCTGGCCGCCGCCGAGCGGGCCGTCGAGTACGCCCGCCTCGTCAAGGACGAGTCCATCGAGCTCAGCGCCCGACTGACCCTCGGCACCCTCCAGGTCGGCGCCGGAGACCGCGAGACGGGACTCGCCACGATGTACGAGGTACGCGACCGCACGCGTGCCCTCGGCCTCCACCACGAGTCCTCCCGCGCCCACGTCAATCTCTCCCACTCCCTGGAGAACCTCGGCCGCTCCCAGGAGGCCGTCGACGTCGCCGAGGAGGGCATCCGGCTCACCCGCGACCACGGCCTCCTCGACAGCCAGGGCTGGATCCGCTCCAACCAGGCCGAGTCGCAGCTCTCCCTCGGGCTCTGGTGCGATGCCCAGCGCAACTGCGAGTGGCTGGAACAGAACGGCATCCGATCCAAGCCGCGCGGCTCCGTGGCCCTGCGCCTCGCCCAACTGGCCCTCGCCCGGGGCGAGCTGGACACCGCCGTCACCCAGCTCGCCGCCGCCCGCGAGCACTTCGGCGAGGCCGACCCCATGCCGCAGTACACCGTCCCGACGCGCATGGTCGAGCTGAGCATCGCCGCCGTCGGCGGCCGGATCCAGGACGTCCGCACCGTGCTCGCCGCCGCCGTGGAGTCCGGCTTCCCGCTCGGCACCCACCGAGAGGCCTGGCCGCTGCTGCTCGCCGCCGCCACCGCGGAGGCCGACTCGCTCGGCCTGCCCGCCGCCGAGGAGGGCCGCACGGAGGCGACCGCCCTGATCCGCCGCTGCGTACGGGGGCTGGCGACCCCCGCGCCCGTGTGGGAGGCGTACTCGCTGTACACCTCGGCGGAGCTGGACCGTGCGGAGGACCGCCGACCCGTCGAACGCTGGGCCGAGATCGTCACCGCGTACGAGCAGCTGGAGCGCCCCTACCTGCTCGCCCAGGCGCGTCATCGCCTCGCGGACGCCCTGCTCGCGGAGGGCGGCCTCCGCGAGGAGGCGGCGGCCCTCCTGCGCGAGGCCCATGCCACGGCCGTCCGCCTCGGCGCGCACCCCCTTCGCGAGGACGTCGCACTCCTGGCCGCCCGGGCCCGTCTCTCCCTCACCACCCCGGATCACGCCCCCGAACCCGAGACGGGAGACGACGCCTTCGGCCTGACTCCCCGGGAGCAGGACGTCCTGCGCCTGGTCTCCGCCGGCCGCACCAACCGCCAGATCGCCGAGGAACTCTTCATCTCACCGAAGACGGCGAGCGTCCACGTCTCCAACATCCTCGCCAAGCTGGGCGTCTCCGGCCGCGGCGAGGCGGCCGCCCTCGCCCACCGCCTCCGCCTCCTGGAGCCGACTCCCTGAGGCGGGCGCACCCTGGGCGCCCTGATCCTTCGTGGCGGCCGGCCCCGGGACGCGTATCGTGACCCGGCCCGAGGTCAGGTCTATCGGTCCCTTCCCGGGATCGCCGTCGCCCTGGTCCTCCCTGGTCAGGGCGAGCCGCTGACGCTCGTCCTCGGTGTGCTTGCGGCCCGGTGCGAAGAGCTCTTCCGCCAGGTTGAACATCTGCCCGCCCCTATCTCACCTCCAGCCGGAGGATCTTGTCGTCGCCGGGCCCGGGGGTGCCCCGGGAGTCGGTCTCGCTCGTCGTCAGCCAGAGCCGGCCGTCACCCGCCGCCAGGACCGTACGCAGGCGGCCGTACTCCTCCACGAGGAACGCCTCGGGCTCCCCCGCGCGTTCCGCCCCCGAGAGAGGAATCCGCCAGAGTCGCTCGCCTCGGAGCCCGGCCATCCAGATCGCGCCCTCGGCGTACGCGATACCGCTCGGCGAGGCCTCGTCCGTCCTCCACTGGGCCACCGGGTTCACGAAGCCGGACACGTCCGACGAGCCCTCCACCGTCGGCCACCCGTAGTTCTTGCCGGGCTGGATCAGATTGAGCTCGTCCCAGGTGTTCTGGCCGAACTCGGCCGCCCACAGCCGTCCGTCCGTGTCCCAGGCCAGGCCCTGCACATTGCGGTGGCCGTACGAATACACCAGCGAGCCGGGGAACGGATTGCCGGGCGCCGGCTTCCCGTCCGGTGTCATCCGCAGGATCTTGCCGCCCAGCGACTCCAGGTTCTGCGAGAGGCCCGTCTCGCCCCGCTCGCCCGTCCCCGCGTACAGCATCCCGTCCGGGCCGAACCCGATCCGCCCGCCGTTGTGCACACTCCCCTTCGGGATACCCGACAGGACCACCTCGGGCGCGCCCAGCCGGTCCGTGCTCCCGCCTCCGTACGGCATCCGGACAATGCGGTTGTCCGACTCGGCGGTGAAGTACGCGTACACCAGGCCGTCCCGCACGGCGAGGCCCATCAGCCCGCCCTCACCGCCGGGGACCACCCCCGGCACCTCTCCGACCAGCGTCTTCGTCCCCGTCTTCGCGTCGACGCGGGTGATCGTCCGCTCGTCGCGCGAGGCGACGAGGAGATCCCCGCCGGGCAGCGCGGCCACGCCCCACGGCGACTCCAGATCCTCGGTCAGCGTCCCGGCGACCCGCACCTCGGCCGGCGCCCCTCCCGTCCCCGACCGCGACGCCGACGGGGGCGCGGACGTGGGCGAGGACGCGGGCCCGCTCCCGCCCTCGCCCGACGAGCACCCCGTCACGAGCCCCAGCACGGCGGCGGCACACACAGCTCCCACAAAAGCTCGGCCCACGGTCCCGATCCCTTCGAACGGCGCTCACTACCCTTGATACACCGCTCGGGTCGATCGGGTTCCCGCGCTCAGTCCCACGATCCCCGCGGCGCGGGCAGTCGCGCGATCTCCGCCAGATCCGCGGCCGTCAGCACCAGCTCCGCCGCCCGCGCGTTCTCCACCGCCCAGACCTCCCGCTTCGCCCCCGGGATCGGCACCACGTGCGGCCCCTGCGCCAGCGCCCACGCCAGCGCCACCTGGGCCGGAGTGACCTTCGCGCCGTGCCGGGCCGCCACCCGCCGCAGACCGGCCACCAGCGGCTGGTTGGCAGCCATCATCTCGGCGGTGAAGCGGGGGTGCCGGGCCCGCGGGTCGTCCGGCTCGAAGCCGCCGCCCGGCGTCAGCGTCCCCGTGAGGAAACCGTTCCCCAGCGGCATTGCGGCCAGGAACCCCACACCCCGTGCCTCGCACCACGGCAACAGCCGCTCCAGCGCCTCGGGCGACCACACCGACAGCTCGGCCTCCACCGCGCTCACCGGGAAGACCTGCTGGACCCGCTCCAGCTGCCGAATCGTTCCCTCGTGCAGATGCGCCGGCCCGCCGCGCCGGGCCGCACGGGCCCCCACCGCGCAGAACCCGAGCGCCCGCACCTTGCCCGCGGACACCAGCTCGGCCATCGCGCCCCAGGTCTCCTCGACCGGCACCTCGGGATCGGCGCGGTGCAGCTGGTAGAGATCGATCACATCCGTCTGCAGCCGGCGCAGCGAGGCGTCGCAGGCCCGTCGTACGTATCCCGGCCGGCCATTGGCCACCACGTGCTGATCGCCCACGAGCAGACCGCACTTGGTCGACACGAAGGCCTCCGCCCGGCGTTCCTTCAGAGCCCGTCCCACCAACAGCTCGTTGGTGAACGGCCCGTACATGTCCGCGGTGTCGAGCAGGCTCACCCCGGCGTCCAGCGCCGCGTGCACCGTCCGCAGCGAGCGGTCGCCACGCTGCTGCGAGGCGTTGTAGGCCCAGTTCATCGGCATACAGCCCAGGCCGACCGCGCCCACGTCGAGCGCCGCCGCCCCGATAGTCCTGCGCTCCACCTGCCGGTACCCCTCCCTGTGCCGCCCCCCAAAGTAACCAATGGTGAGCGGGGTTCTTCGCATAGCCTCCCGGTCATGACACTCGATGACACGACCGCTGACGTGTGGCTTCCGATTCCCGCGGACGAGATCGAAGGGCTTCCCGATTCGGGCGCGTCGGGGCTGAACTACCGCTTCTGGGACGGCGGTCCCGACTTCCCGGCCGATCCGGCGCGCTGCGCCTTCTACGTGGTCCCGTACATGAAGGGCACGGAGATCGCCGTCCGGCCGCTCGCCGCGATGACCTCGGTGCGTGCCGTGCAGACACTGTCGGCCGGCACGGACCACGTGACCCCCGGACTCGGCGCGCTGCGCCCGGGGGTCGAACTCTGCAACGCCAAAGGCGTGCACGAGGCCAGCACCGCCGAGCTGGCGCTCGCCCTGATCCTCGCCTCTCTGCGCGGGATCCCCGGCTTCGTGCGCGGCCAGGACGCGGAGGAATGGCGGTCCGGCTTCTACCCGGCGCTGGCCGACAAGTCCGTGCTGATCGTGGGGTACGGGTCGATCGGTGCCGCCATCGAGGACCGGCTCGTTCCGTTCGAGTGCGCGCGGGTGGCGCGCGTCGCGCGCTCCGCACGCACCACGGAGCGCGGTCCGGTCCAGCCGATGTCCGCTCTGGCCGACCTGCTGCCGCAGGCGGATGTCGTCGTGCTGTCCACCCCTCTCACGCCCGAGACCAGGCATCTCGCCGACGCGGGGTTCCTCGCGCGGATGCGGGACGGGGCGCTTCTGGTCAACGTCGCCAGGGGCCCCGTGGTGGACACCGCCGCGTTGCTCAAGGAGGTCGAGAGCGGCCGGATCGCCGCCGCGCTCGATGTCACCGACCCCGAACCGCTGCCGCCCGGCCACCCGTTGTGGCACGCTCCCGGTGTCCTGGTCAGTCCCCATGTCGGCGGTTCCACTTCGGCGTTCCTGCCCCGTGCCAAGCGGCTGATCGCCGGCCAGCTGACCCGGTTCGCGGCGGGGGATCGGCTGGCCAACGTGGTCCTGACCACCTGAGTCGCCGGCCCAAGACGCGCGCCCCCTCGGTGCGCCCGTCGTGAGCCCCAGGGCCGTCACTGAGAGTACAGCAGCCCTGTCCCTGAGTGACGGTCCTGGTGTATCGTCCCGGAGCGGGGGGCTGCGTCGAGTACGAGCTGGCGCTGGGGAGCGAAGTGACGGGTCAACAGAATCCGAGGGGGGCGACGGGTGAAGTACGGCCGATGGACCGACGATCCGACGCGGCGGGGCCGCCGTCGACGACCCTCGCGCGCCCCATTCCGGCACAGGAGGCGCCCGAAGACAGCGGCATGCGCAGGGGAGCCCCGGTGAACGCCCCCGGAGCGCTCATCGGCCGCAACCCGGTCGCCGCGGGCACGGCCCAGGGCGGCACGGCGACGGGCGGTGCCGCGTCCGCGTCCGCGACCGTGAGCGGCACTCCGACGAAGAAGGCGGGAGACGGTGCGAGCGGCACCCGGGGCCCGGACCCGACACCGTCCGACACCGGCGGCGTCCTCACCCAGGTGGTCCTCGGACTGATCTGCGCGGGCTACGCGACAGGAGCCGCCCTCGGCTGGGGATCCGAACAACTGTCGCTCATCATGGGCGACTTCGGCTTGAGCGCCGCCGCCCTCGCCGCAGGCGTCTCCTGCTTCCTCTACGCCCGCCTCCGCGAGAGCCGCTTCCGCCCCGCCTGGATGCTGTTCGCCTTCTCCTCCACGATGGCCGCCGCCGGGAACGGAGTCTGGGGGTGGTACGAAGTCGTGCTCGACCGGGAGGTGCCCAGCCCCTCCGTCGCCGACCTGTTCTTCCTGCTCTTCGCCCCGCCCGCCATCGTCGGCCTGCTCGTCCTCGCCAAGAAGCCCGTCACCCGGGCCGGCTGGGTCTGCCTCGGGCTCGACGCCTGGCTCATCGGCGGCTCGCTGCTCACCCTTTCGTGGAGCCTCGCCCTCGCGCACACCGCGCACTTCCAGGGCGAGAGCGTCGCCGAGGCCGCCCTCTCGCTCGCGTACCCGCTGCTCGACATCGTTCTCGTCAGCATGGTCCTGGCCCTGCACTTCCGCCGCTCCAACGTGAACCGCTCGGCGACGAACACGGCCATCGCGGCCCTCGCCCTCACGGTGCTGTGCGACGCCCTCTTCACCTCCCCGCTGCTCCGCGAGAACTACACCTCCGGGCAGCTGCTCGACGCCGGCTGGTTCGCCGGATCGCTGCTCCTGGCGTACGCCCCCTGGGGGGTGCGCCGGGGCGTCGAGAGCACCTCCTCCCCGCGCGGCCAGCGCCTCCCGAGCCGCCCCGTGGCCGGTTCGCTGGCCGCCCTCACCCCGTATCTCGCCGCGGCGGTCTGCACGCTCGGCATCCTGTACAACGTCGTCGAGGGACGCAGAGTGGACCGCGTGGTCGTCTTCACCGGCTGTACGGTCGTCCTCGCCCTGGTCGTCCGGCAGGGCATCATGCTCCTCGACAACATCGCCCTCACCCATGAACTGGCCCAGAAGGAGAACCACTTCAGGTCCCTGGTGCAGGGCTCCAGCGACGTCATCATGATCGCCGCACCCACCGGCATACTCCGGTACGTGAGCCCCGCCGCCTCGGGGGTCTACGGGCGTGAGGCCGAGGATCTGATCGGCTCCGAACTGGCCTCCCTCATCCATCCGGAGGATCTCGGCGGCGTGGTCCACGAAGTGCGCCGGTTCCTCGCCGCTCCTCCCTCGGAGGAGCCGACGACCCGGATCGAGTGCCGCTTCCGCTCGGGCCGCGGTGACTGGCTCAATGTCGAGTCCACCGTCAACCGCCACCAGGGCGGGCTCATCTTCAACAGCCGCGACGTCACCGAACGGGTCAGACTCCAGGCGCAGTTGCAGCACAACGCCGAGCACGACCCGCTCACCGACCTGCCCAACCGGGCGCTGTTCACCCAGCGGGTCCGCAAGGCCCTCACCGGCCGACGCTCCTCCGACCCCGGCACCGCCGTGCTCTTCATCGACCTCGACGGCTTCAAGGGCGTCAACGACCGGCTCGGCCACCAGGCGGGCGACGAGCTCCTCGTCCAGGCCGCCCGCCGCCTCCAGGACTCCGTACGGGCCGGGGACACCGCCGCCCGTCTCGGCGGCGACGAGTTCGCCGCGCTCATCCTCGGCGACGGCTCGCGGGACACGTCGGCACGCGAGTACCAGGTCCACGAGATCGCCGACCGGCTCCGCCTCACGCTCTCCCAGCCGTACCGCCTCGACGGCGGGAACGAGGTGCGGGTCGCCGCCTCCATCGGCGTCGCCTTCGCCGAGCCCGGCATCAGCGCCGGGGACCTGCTCCGTAACGCCGACCTGGCCATGTACCGGGCCAAGGCCGCCGGCAAGGACCGCGTCGAGATGTACGCCCCGCAGATGCAGGCCGAGGTCGTCCGCAGGACGGAGCTGGCCACCCGGCTGCGCACCGCTCTCGACGACGGCGAGTTCGCCCTGCTCCACCAGCCCGTCGTGGACCTCACCAGCGGCCGTATCACCGCCGTCGCGGCCCAGGCCCGCTGGCGCTCCGCCCAGGGCATCCTCTTCACCCCCGCCGAGTTCCTGCGCGTCGCCGACGACAGCGAGCGCGTCTCCGAGCTCGGCCGCTGGCTCCTGGAGCAGGCCGTCGAGCAGGCCGCCGAACGGGCCGGACTCGGCCATCGGGCGCCGGTCTCCGTGCGACTCTCCGCCCGCAGGCTCCTGGACCGCTCGCTGCCGCTGGCCACCGTCGAGGCGCTGCTGACCCGACACGGTCTCCCCTCGGGCTCCCTGATGATCGAACTCGCCGACAGCGACCCCCGGGTCTCCCTCGACGACCTGGAGCAGCGCCTGGTCGCCCTGCGCCGCCTCGGTGTACGGATCGCCCTGGACGGCTTCGGCAGCGGCCACGCGGCGATCAACGCGCTGCGGCGCCTCCCTGTCGACGTACTGAAACTGGACAGAGGTCTGGTCGAGGGCGTGGTCGAGTCGGCCCGGCTGCGCAAGATCACCAGCGGGCTGCTCCGGATCGCCCGCGACCTCGGGCTGCAGTCCGTCGCCGACGGTGTGGACGTCCCCGAGCAGGTGATCGCCCTGCGCGCCATGGGCTGCACGCACGGACAGGGCATGGCCTTCTCAGGTCCGCTGGACGAGTACCGGCTGCGCCGTGCGCTCGTGCGGGACGAGTACCCGGTCCCCGGAGGGGTGGCGATTCCAGCCGGAAACCATCCCCCGTTCCGCTCAAATAGTGAGACGCCCGTCCCACCCCCTTGACACTGATGGTGCGTCGGGGAGAGGGTCAGTGCCATGCGCACCCGAATTCTCGTACTTGGAAAGCGCGTCGGCTGAAGCAGGGCCATAGAAGGCCCGGCTTGAACGCTACCGACGCGCTCCCCTCGCTTGCCTCCCGGCACGAGGGGTTTTTTGTTGCACCGGCTCCCCCCAAACCCTCGCAAAAACCCTCTGCTTCGAGAAGAGAATGCTGATGACCGAGCAGGCCTCCGGGCACCATCCGCAGCCGCGGGCCCGTAGCGGCGGACAGTCCGCCACCACCGTCGAGCACGTCACGGGTGCGCAGTCCCTCATCCGTTCTCTCGAGGAAGTGGGGGCCGACACCGTCTTCGGTATTCCGGGCGGCGCCATCCTCCCCGCGTACGACCCGATGATGGACTCCAAGAAGGTCCGCCACATCCTGGTCCGCCACGAGCAGGGAGCGGGCCACGCCGCCACCGGCTACGCCCAGGCCACCGGCAAGGTCGGCGTCTGTATGGCGACCTCCGGCCCCGGCGCCACCAACCTGGTGACCCCGATCGCCGACGCCCACATGGACTCCGTCCCGCTCGTCGCGATCACCGGCCAGGTCGCCTCCAAGGCGATCGGCACGGACGCCTTCCAGGAGGCGGACATCTGCGGCATCACGATGCCGATCACCAAGCACAACTTCCTGGTCACCAAGGCCGAGGACATCCCGCGGACGATCGCCGAGGCGTTCCACATCGCCTCCACCGGCCGTCCCGGCCCGGTCCTGGTCGACATCGCCAAGGACGCCCTGCAGGCGAAGACCACCTTCAGCTGGCCGCCGCAGACCGACCTGCCCGGCTACCGCCCGGTGACCAAGCCGCACGCCAAGCAGATCCGCGAGGCCGCCAAGCTGATCGCCGCGGCCAAGCGCCCCGTCCTGTACGTCGGCGGCGGCGTCCTGAAGGCCGGCGCCACCGGCGAGCTGAAGGTCCTCGCCGAGCTCACCGGCGCCCCCGTCACCACCACCCTGATGGCGCTGGGCGCGTTCCCCGACAGCCACCCGCTGCACGTGGGAATGCCGGGCATGCACGGTGCGGTCACCGCCGTCACCGCGCTGCAGAAGGCCGACCTGATCGTCGCCCTCGGAGCCCGCTTCGACGACCGCGTCACCGGCAAGCTGGACAGCTTCGCGCCCTTCGCCAAGATCGTCCACGCCGACATCGACCCGGCCGAGATCGGCAAGAACCGCGCCGCCGACGTCCCGATCGTCGGTGACGCCCGCGAGGTCATCGCCGACCTGGTCCAGGCCGTCCAGGCCGAGGCCGCAGAGGGCAACAAGGGCGACTACACCGCCTGGTGGAGCGACCTGAACCGCTGGCGCGAGACCTACCCGCTCGGCTACGACCTGCCGGAGGACGGCAGCCTCTCGCCGCAGCAGGTCATCCAGCGCATCGGCCAGCTCGCCCCGGCCGACACCATCTACGCGGCCGGCGTCGGCCAGCACCAGATGTGGGCCGCGCACTTCATCGACTACGAGAAGCCGGCCACCTGGCTCAACTCCGGCGGCGCCGGGACGATGGGCTACGCGGTCCCGGCCGCCATGGGTGCCAAGGCCGGTATGCCGGACCGCCCGGTCTGGGCGATCGACGGCGACGGCTGCTTCCAGATGACCAACCAGGAGCTGGTCACCTGCGCGCTCAACAACATCCCGATCAAGGTCGCCATCATCAACAACGGCGCCCTCGGGATGGTCCGCCAGTGGCAGACCCTCTTCTACAACCAGCGCTACTCCAGCACCGTCCTGCACGCCGACGACACCGGTCACGAGGCCGCCGGCTCCCAGGTCGGCGCGAGCACGGCGCCCCGCAAGGGCACCCGCATCCCGGACTTCGTCAAGCTGTCCGAGGCCATGGGCTGTGTCGCGCTGCGCTGCGAGGACCCGGCCGACCTGGACAAGGTCATCGCCGAGGCCAACGCCATCAACGACCGCCCGGTCGTGATCGACTTCATCGTCCACGAGGACGCCCAGGTCTGGCCCATGGTCGCCGCCGGCACCTCCAACGACGAGGTCATGGCCGCCCGGGGCGTCCGCCCCGACTTCGGCGACAACGAAGACGACTGAGACCGAGAGCCGTAGGAAGAGGAACGACGCACATGACTAGGCACACGCTCTCCGTCCTGGTGGAGAACACCCCCGGCATCCTGGCCCGGATCGCCGCCCTGTTCTCCCGCCGCGGCTTCAACATCGACTCGCTCGCCGTCGGTGTCACCGAACACCCCGACATCTCCCGCATCACCATCGTGGTCAATGTCGAGGACCTGCCGCTGGAGCAGGTGACCAAGCAGCTCAACAAGCTGGTCAACGTCCTGAAGATCGTCGAACTCGAGCCCTCCGCTGCGATCCAGCGCGAGCTCGTCCTGGTGAAGGTCCGCGCCGACAACGAGACCCGCTCCCAGATCGTCGAGATCGTCCAGCTGTTCCGTGCCAAGACCGTGGACGTCTCGCCCGAGGCGGTCACCATCGAGGCCACCGGTTCGAGTGACAAGCTCGACGCGATGCTCAAGATGCTGGAGCAGTTCGGCATCAAGGAGCTCGTGCAGTCCGGCACGATCGCCATAGGGCGTGGTGCCCGGTCCATCACGGACCGCTCCCTGCGGGCCCTCGACCGCAGCGCCTGACCCTTCCGGGCGTCAACAGGAACGGACCGCCGGTCCATCCGGCGGTCCGCCTGGCGAGACCCGAAGACTTCCCTCCCGCTCCCCGCCGTACGGTGGGACGCAACACCAGCACATCAAGGAGATTCCCAGTGGCCGAGCTGTTCTACGACGACGACGCCGACCTGTCCATCATCCAGGGCCGCAAGGTCGCGGTGATCGGTTACGGCAGCCAGGGCCACGCCCACGCGCTGTCGCTCCGTGACTCGGGTGTCGACGTCCGCGTCGGTCTGCACGAGGGCTCCAAGTCCAAGGCCAAGGCCGAGGAGCAGGGCCTGCGCGTGGTGACGCCGGCCGAGGCCGCCGCCGAGGCCGACGTCATCATGATCCTGATCCCGGACCCGATCCAGGCCCAGGTCTACGAGGCGTCCATCGCCCCGAACCTGAAGGACGGCGACGCGCTGTTCTTCGCCCACGGCTTCAACGTGCGCTTCGGCTTCATCAAGCCCCCGGCCGGCGTCGACGTCGCGCTCGTCGCCCCGAAGGGCCCGGGCCACCTGGTCCGCCGCCAGTACGAGGAGGGTCGCGGCGTCCCCGCGATCGCCGCCGTCGAGCAGGACGCGACCGGCAACGCCTTCGCCCTGGCGCTCTCCTACGCCAAGGCCATCGGCGGCACCCGCGCCGGCGTCATCAAGACGACCTTCACCGAGGAGACCGAGACCGACCTGTTCGGTGAGCAGGCCGTCCTCTGCGGTGGTGCCTCCGCGCTGGTGAAGGCGGGCTTCGAGACCCTGGTCGAGGCCGGCTACCAGCCGGAGATCGCCTACTTCGAGTGCCTGCACGAGCTGAAGCTCATCGTCGACCTCATGTACGAGGGCGGCCTGGAGAAGATGCGCTGGTCGGTCTCCGAGACCGCCGAGTGGGGCGACTACATCACCGGCCCGCGGATCATCACCGACGCCACCAAGGCCGAGATGAAGAAGGTCCTCACCGACATCCAGGACGGCACCTTCGCCAAGAACTGGATGGACGAGTACCACGGTGGCCTGAAGAAGTACAACGAGTACAAGACCCAGGACGAGCAGCACCTCCTGGAGACCACCGGCAAGGAGCTGCGCAAGCTCATGAGCTGGGTGAACGACGAGGAGGCGTAAGCCTCCGGCACGGGGCCGGACACACTGTCCGGCCCCGTGCCACATCGTTGGACAGGCCGTCCAACCACGGACGAGTGATCCTTCCAACGAGGCGCATGAACTGCGCCGACGCACCACTACACTGCTCAACAACATTCGCGTTCAGGCCCACAGCGTCGTGCGCTTTCACGCGGCAAGCCCCCTCCACCGCCTGCGGCCGTCGGGACGGCCGTCCGCACTGGATCTGTGAGGACTCACGTGAGCTCGAAACCCGTCGTACTCATCGCTGAAGAGCTGTCGCCCGCCACCGTCGACGCACTGGGCCCGGACTTCGAGATCCGGCACTGCAACGGTGCCGACCGCGCCGAACTGCTGCCCGCCATCGCCGATGTGGACGCGATCCTCGTCCGCTCCGCGACCAAGGTCGACGCGGAGGCCATCGCCGCCGCCAACAAGCTCCGGGTCGTGGCCCGCGCCGGTGTCGGCCTGGACAACGTCGATGTCTCCGCCGCCACCAAGGCCGGCGTCATGGTCGTGAACGCCCCGACCTCCAACATCGTCACCGCCGCCGAGCTCGCCTGCGGCCTGCTCGTCGCCACCGCGCGCAACATCCCGCAGGCCAACACCGCGCTGAAGAACGGCGAGTGGAAGCGCTCGAAGTACACGGGCGTCGAGCTCAGCGAGAAGACCCTCGGCGTCGTCGGCCTCGGCCGCATCGGCGTCCTGGTCGCCCAGCGCATGTCCGCCTTCGGCATGAAGATCGTCGCGTACGACCCCTACGTGCAGCCGGCCCGCGCCGCCCAGATGGGGGTGAAGCTGCTGGCCCTGGACGAGCTCCTGGAGGTCGCCGACTTCATCACCGTCCACCTGCCGAAGACCCCGGAGACCCTCGGTCTCATCGGCGACGAGGCGCTGCACAAGGTCAAGCCCAGCGTCCGGATCGTCAACGCCGCGCGCGGCGGGATCGTCGACGAGGCGGCGCTGTTCTCCGCCCTCAAGGAGGGCCGGGTCGCCGGCGCCGGTCTCGACGTGTACGCGAAGGAGCCCTGCACGGACTCCCCGCTCTTCGAGCTCGACCAGGTCGTCTGCACCCCGCACCTCGGCGCGTCCACGGACGAGGCCCAGGAGAAGGCCGGTATCGCGGTCGCCCGCTCGGTGCGTCTCGCGCTCGCCGGTGAGCTCGTGCCGGACGCGGTCAACGTCCAGGGCGGTGTCATCGCCGAGGACGTCAAGCCGGGTCTGCCGCTCGCCGAGAAGCTCGGCCGCATCTTCACCGCGCTCGCGGGCGAGGTCGCGGCGCGTCTCGACGTCGAGGTGTACGGCGAGATCACTCAGCACGACGTCAAGGTGCTCGAACTCTCCGCGCTCAAGGGCGTGTTCGAGGACGTGGTCGACGAGACCGTGTCGTACGTCAACGCCCCGCTGTTCGCGCAGGAGCGCGGTGTCGAGGTCCGTCTGACGACCTCCAGCGAGTCCCCCGACCACCGCAACGTGGTCACCGTGCGCGGCACGCTCTCGAGCGGCGAGGAGGTCGCGGTCTCCGGCACGCTGGCCGGCCCCAAGCACCTCCAGAAGATCGTCGCCGTCGGCGACTACGACGTGGACGTCGCGCTCGCCGACCACATGGTGGTGCTCCGCTACGAGGACCGCCCCGGTGTCGTCGGCACGGTCGGCCGGATCCTCGGCGAGGCCGGTCTGAACATCGCCGGTATGCAGGTGGCGCGCTCGGAGGAGGGCGGCGAGGCGCTCGTCGTGCTCACCGTGGACGACACGGTGCCCGCCGCGGTGCTCACCGAGATCTCGGAGGAGATCGGCGCGGCCTCGGCCCGCTCGGTCAACCTGGTCTGATCCCAGGCAGGCTCGGCCCGGACCGGTCCGGGCCGACCCGGGTACCCGTACCCGGTGCGCTAGACGGTCGTCTTACACGACCGTCTAGCCGCCGGGTACAGTGCTGTCATGGGACACAAGGAAGACCTGCTCGAAGGCGCCAAGCGCTGCCTCCTGGAGAAGGGCTACGCCCGCACCACGGCCCGCGACATCGTCGCCGCCTCGGGCACCAACCTGGCCTCCATCGGCTACCACTACGGCTCCAAGGAGGCTCTGCTCCAGCAGGCCTTCCTTACGCTGACGGAGGAGTGGGGCAACCAGGTCGGCCCGGCCGGGAGCGGCGAGGAGAAGAAGGCGCTGCCGGCCGACCCGTACCAGCGGTTCCACGACCTCTGGGAGCAGGTCATCGCCGCGGCGGACGCCAGCCGACCGGTCTGGAAGCTCCAGACGGAGATCGTCACCCGCCTCGACGACGACGAGAAGCTCCGCGAGGCCATCAAGGAGCCCCAGCGGGAGGGCCGTCTCGGCATGGCCGAGGGCTTCCTCGGTATCGACGCGGAGGCCGACCCGGAGAAGGCCCGGGTGGCGGGGCTGCTCTGCCAGGCGCTGGTGACCGGCGTGATGATCCAGTGGATGGTGGACCCCGAGACGGCGCCGACCGCCGACGACCTGACCGAAGGGCTCAAGGTCCTGATGGCGGAGGGGAACTGACGACGACCTTCGCACGGGCGTGCTCGATCTCCACGTAACGGATGGCCTCCGGCACCTCGTGGAGCGGATAGGTCCGGTCGATCACCGGTGTGATGCTCCCGTTCTCGGCCAGATCCCGCAGGGCCGCCAGCTTCTCCCTGCCGGGGGAGGCCGAGAGCACGAGCAGCCGTTGGCGTACGAAGCGGGACAGCAGCTGTCCCTTGAGGAGAAGCCCCATCGGCCCGACCACACTGCCCCCTTCGAAGACGCCGCCGCCGGACAGGACGAGCGTCCCGGTGGGGGTCAGGGCGCGTCGGCACTCGGCCAGCGATCGATTGCCCACCAGGTCGAAGAGGAGGTCGTAGCGCTCCGCGCCCGTGGCGAAGTCCTCCTGCGTGTAGTCGACGACACGGTCCGCCCCGAGCGAGCGGACCAGCTCCACGTTCCGCGTACTGCACACACCGGTGACGGCCGCGCCGGAGGCCTTCGCGATCTGGACGGCGAACGTCCCCACACCTCCTGACGCACCGTTGATCAGCACCTTCTGACCCTGCCGCACGCCCCCCAGATCGCGCAGCCCCATGAGGGCGGTGGTGCCGGCCAACGGAATCGCAGCCGCCTGTTCGAACGACAGGTTCGCCGGTCTTCGCTCCACGACGTCCTCGGACGCGCACATGTACTCCGCGAACGCCCCTTCGGCCTCGCCGAACACCTCGTCACCGGGGCGCAGTCGCGTCACCCCCGCTCCCACCGCCTCCACCCGGCCCGCGAAGTCCGTACCGAGGATCTTGGCCTTCGGTCTGCGGACTCCGAGCACCAGACGCGCCAGATACGGATCGCCCCTCATGAGATGCCAGTCGCGCGCGTTGACCGACGCCGCGTGGACCCGTACGAGCACCTCGCGGTCGCCCGGCACCGGCGTCTCGACGTCCTTGAACTCCAGCACGTCCGCCGAGCCGTACCGGTCCTGAACGATTGCCTTCATGCGGCCCTCCCTCATCTACCCACGACGGTAGGGGCCCGGGTGGCCGGGGGATATCGGGGACGCCCCCGAGAACATTCGCACAGACCCCTGAGGAATCCCGGGGGTGGGACAGCCGTCAGGGTGACTACAACTTCGCCGCCTTGAGCGCCATGTGGAGCAGCAGCCGGTCCTCGCCCGCGTCCAGGTCCAGCCCCGTCAGCTGCTCGACCCGCGAGAGCCGGTAGTAGAGGGTCTGGCGATGGATTCCCAGGGCCGCAGCGGTGCGTCCCGCCTGGCCCGCGTTGTCGAGGAACACCTCGGCGGTGCGGGCCAGTTCGACATGGGTGGGGGAGAGCAGGGCCTGCACCGCCGGGTCGGGGGCGGTCCGGGGGAGTGCGGTGAGCAGACGGTACGGGCCGATGGCCGACCACTCGGCGAGTGGGCCGAGCCCCGGCTGGGCCGCGGCCGCCCGGGCGGCCGCCGCGGCCTCATGCCAGGCGGCGTCCAGGTCGGCGAGACCGCGACGCGGGAGCCCGATCCCCGCGACGGCCAGGGCGCCGGCCCCTGAGACGGCCGTCGCCGCGCCGGCCTTCGTCCTGGCCTTCGTACCGGCCGTCGGCCCGGAACCCGCCCCGGCCGTCCCGCCCGCGGCGTCCCGCAGTCGGCCGGGACCCGCCCCGTCCGCAGCGTCCCGCAGCCGCCCGGCCGCCGCCGCGGCCGGCGCGAGATTGTCCGCCGCCCGCAGGCGCACCAGCACCGCGAGCGCCCGTCCGTCCGCGCGCTCCCCGCTCCCGACCGTCGTCCCGGCCGCCGTCGCCGTGGCGTGCCACGGCACCGTGCAGAGCGCCGCCGCGGCCGGGACCGTACGGGCCGAAGGGCTGTCCTCGCCCGGCCACGGGGTCACGGCCACCATCGCGTGCAACCCCTCGGCGTCAGGGCCCAGGGCCGTACGCAGCGCGGCGAGCGCCATGTCGTACTGCCAGCCCCGCTCGGCGGTCAGGGCGGCCCTCAGCTCCCGGGAGAGGTCCGAGCCCGCCCGCTCCTCGTCCGCGAGGAGGCCGCCGATCCGGGCCGCGACCTCCATGGCCGCCGTGAGCTGGGCGGGCGTGGGATGCGGCTCGGCGTCCAGCAGCCAGACGTACCCGAGGACGACGCCCCGATGCCGTACGGGAAGGCAGATCCGGTCCCGGAACACCCCGGCGTCCGGTGCGGCCGGGATGCGGACCGGGCCCGTCGCCCGGGTGATGCCGAAGCCCTCGAACCAGGCGCGTACGGCGGGCGTCGACTTTCTCGTCAGGATCGAGCGGGTGCGGACCGGGTCCATGGCGCTGTCGTCGTCGCTGTCGTGGGCCCCGAAGGCGATCAGCCCGAAATCGCGGTTCTCCAGGGTCGCCGGGGCGCCGAGCAGCGCCGAGATCTCGTCGACCAGTTCTTGGTAGTCGCCCTTCACGGCGCCATTCTCGCACCCTCTCAGACATATGTATGAGATGCCGCCCACGGATGCGTGACAGCTGTCGATGGCAGACGATCGGAGCGATCCTTAGGTTTCACGGTGGTTCTCCGTGCTGTTCCCGGTTCCTTACGAAAGATCGGGTAGGCACCCTTCGTCACCCTGCCCCTCTGGAGGTCCCCGTGCTGGGTCCCGTGATCCTCGCCGCGTCGCGCAGCGACAAGATGCGCCGTTTCGTGTCGGCCGCCCCCGGGACCAAGCAGGTCGTCGACCGGTTCATCGCGGGCGAGACGGTCGAGCACGTCATCCCGATCGTCGAGGACATCACCGGCCGCGGCCTTGAGGCCACCCTCGACGTCGTCGGTGAGGACATCACCACCGTCGAGCAGTCCTACGCCGCCCGTGACGCCTACCTGGAGCTGATCGGACGCCTCAAGGAGCTGGGTCTCGGCGAGCGCGCCGAGATGTCCGTGAAGCTGTCGATGTTCGGACAAGCGCTGGAGGGCGGCCACGAGCTCGCTCTCGCCAACGTCCGCCCCGTCGTCGCGGCCGCCGCCGAGATCGGCACCACGGTCACCCTGGACGCCGAGGACCACACCACCCTCGACTCGATGTTCGCCATCCACGAGGAGCTGCGGAAGGACTTCCCGCAGACCGGCTGCGTCATCCAGGCGTACCTCTTCCGCACCGAGGAGGACGCCCGCCGCCTCGCCGCCAACGGCTCCCGCGTCCGGATCGTGAAGGGCGCCTACAAGGAGCCCGCCGCCGTCGCCATCCAGGACAAGCCCGAGATCGACAAGGCCTACGTCCGGATCATGAAGATCCTGATGGAGGGCGAGGGCTACCCGATGATCGGCTCCCACGACCCGCGCCTGATCTCCATCGGCCAGGAGCTCGCCCGCCGTGCCGGGCGCAAGCTGGACGAGTACGAGTTCCAGATGCTCTACGGCATCCGCAGCGAGGAGCAGAACCGTCTCGCCGCCGAGGGCCACCGGATGCGCGTCTACACGGCCTACGGCACCGACTGGTACGGCTACTTCATGCGCCGCCTCGCGGAGAAGCCGGCCAACCTGCTCTTCTTCGCCCGCTCCATCCTCACCAAGGGCTGAGCCCACCCCTCAAAAGGAGTTACGAGACTCATGGACGCTGTAACCCAGGTCCCCGCTCCGGTCAACGAGCCGGTGCACAGCTACGCCCCCGGTTCCGCCGAGCGCACCCGTCTCGAGGCCAAGCTCAAGGAGCTGGCCGAGAACCCGCGCGACCTCCCGATGACGATCAACGGTGTCAAGCGCATGGGCGGCGGCGAGCGCGTCGACGTCGTGCAGCCGCACAACCACAAGGCCGTCATCGGCACCTTCGCCGGCGCCACCCAGCAGGACGCCCAGGACGCCATCGACGCCGCCCTGGCCGCCGCCCCGGCCTGGCGCGCGATGTCCTTCGACGACCGCGCCGCGATCATCCTGCGCGCCGCCGAGCTGCTGTCCGGTCCGTGGCGCGAGACGCTGGCCGCCTCCACCATGCTCGGCCAGTCGAAGACCGCCCAGCAGGCCGAGATCGACACCCCCTGCGAGCTCGTCGACTTCTGGCGCTTCAACGTGGCCTACGCCCGCCAGATCCTGGCCGAGCAGCCGCCGGCGAACTCCCCGGGTGTGTGGAACCGACTGGACCACCGCCCGCTCGAGGGCTTCGTCTACGCGATCACGCCGTTCAACTTCACGGCCATCGCGGGCAACCTGCCCACCGCCCCCGCCCTCATGGGCAACGTGGTGATCTGGAAGCCGTCCCCGACCCAGACCCACTCCGCCGTGCTCCTCATGGAGCTCCTGGAGGAGGCCGGTCTGCCCAAGGGCGTCATCAACCTGGTGACGGGCGACGGCATCGCCGTCTCCGAGGTGGCCCTGAACCACCCCGATCTGGCCGGCATCCACTTCACCGGCTCGACCAAGACCTTCCAGCACCTGTGGAAGACGGTCGGCAACAACATCGAGTCGTACCGCTCCTACCCGCGGATCGTCGGCGAGACCGGTGGCAAGGACTTCGTCGTCGCCCACCCGAGCGCCGACCGCGCGATCCTGAAGACCGCGCTGACCCGCGGCTCCTTCGAGTTCCAGGGCCAGAAGTGCTCCGCGTCCTCGCGTGCGTACGTCCCGGCCTCCATCTGGAACTCGGGCTTCAAGGAGGAGTTCGCGGCCGAGGTCGACGGCATCAAGATGGGTGACGTCACCGATCTGACGAACTTCATCGGCGCCGTGATCGACGAGCGTTCGTTCGCCAAGAACAAGGCTGCGATCGACCGCGCGAAGGCCGACGAGACCTGCACGATCGTGGCCGGCGGCACCTACGACGACTCGGAGGGCTACTTCGTCCGTCCGACCGTCATCGAGTGCTCCGACCCGGCGAACGAGGTCTTCACGACCGAGTACTTCGGCCCGATCCTCGCGATCCACGTCTACGAGGACGACAAGTACGACGAGATGCTGACCCAGATGGAGTCGGTCTCGGACTACGCGCTGACCGGCTCGGTCATCTCCGGTGACCGCGCCGCCACGGCGTACACGATGGAGAAGCTCCGCTTCGCCGCGGGCAACTTCTACATCAACGACAAGTCGACCGGCGCCGTCGTCGGCCAGCAGCCCTTCGGTGGCGGCCGCGCGTCCGGCACGAACGACAAGGCCGGCGCGCCGCAGAACCTGATGCGCTGGACGCTGACCCGCGCGATCAAGGAGACCCTGGTCCCGCCGACCGAGTACGGCTACCCCCACATGGGCTGACGCCCCCCGCCTCACCGAGGCCCCCTGACACCGCCCCCCTCCTAGGTCCCCCAACCGAGGACGGGGGCGGTTCTCATGGCGTGGGCATACGCTGCTTGGAGGGGGCTTGGTGAGGAGGTACGACATGCCTGGTTCGACGACCCTCGGCCCCGGGCACGGGGTCGACGCGATCGAGCACCTCGACGCGCTGCGGATGATGTCCCTGATGAAGGAGCTGCACCGGCTGCTGACCGTGCAGGGAGCTGACCGGATCACGGACGCGCAGGTCGCGGCCCTGCGTGGGGGCGAGGCCCACGATCGCGAGGCCTTCACCGACTGGGTGGAGCGGGTGGCCCGCGACCTGGAGAAGGCTACGGCCTGAGGGGACGCGCCGCGCGAGGAAGTCGCCGATCAGCCCGGCGACTTCCTCGAACGGGCTGTCGGAGGCGCTGTGTAGGGTGACGTGGATTGACGCCGATCTCAACGGGGGTGGATATGGCGTTCGACGACGAGTGGTCGCAGATCAAGACCGAGACGACCACGATGCGGCTCAACCAGCTCGACGGGGGCGGGGGTGGCGGCGGGGGAACGTCGCAGCCGGACCTGAAGACCGCGCCGGCCGAGAAGAAGGCGGCGGCCAAGGCCATCCACGACATCCTGGAGCCGGAAACGAGGACCGCGGGCGATCACGCCGACGCGTCCACGACCGCTGCGAAGACGGAGTTCGCGGGGTGGCAGACGGCCTCCGCGCTGAAGACCGTCGAGGAGACCTGGACCGGTCAGGTGAAGATGCTGCGTCCTCGACCCCGGTGCCCGACACCGATCCGGGCCGGGACGGCACGCGCAAGGACCCGGACCGCACCAGGGAGGCGAACCGATGACGTGGCCCGCCCGTTCCAGGCGAACGGTCCTCGCGGCGACCCTTGCCGCCGCCGTGCTGCTCACCGGCTCCGGCTGCTCGTCCGGGGCGGACGAGCAGCGCGGGCCGGAGTGGAAGAAGGGCGCCGGAGCGCCCGAGACCGCGGCCTACATGAAGGTCGACGTGCCCGCGGGGGCCACCGAGGTGAAGGGAGCGGTGAAGCTCGTCCCCCAGGACGCGGTCCAGCTGCTGACCTTCGTCACCACGCCGAAGGAGGCCGAGGCCCTCGGGCAGCAGTTCGAGGGGCAGGGTCCGCTGATCGTTCGGCCTGCGCAGAGCGCGCAGCCCACGACCGACCCGTCCTTCGCCCACCTCGGGACCCCCGAACCGGAATCCCTCACCGGTCTGCGCTGGGCCGGCGTCTGTCCGCCCTGCGTCAAGGACAAGCAGCGCACGCACATGCAGTGGATCGAGATCTACCTCCAGAAGCTGGACGCCGACCGCACCCGGGTCTACCTGCGCGCCTGGTGATCGCGACGGCCCGGGCGTGAAGCAGCTGCACCGGCTGCTGACCGTGCAGGGAGCTGACCGGATCACGGACGCGCAGGTCGCGGCCCTGTGTGGGGGAGAGGCCCCGATCGCGAGGCCTTCGCCGACTGCGTGGAGCGGGTGGCCCTTGACCGGGAGAGGGCTACGGCCTGAGGGGGACGCGCCGCGCGAGGAAGTCGCCGATCAGCTCGGCGATCGCCGGTGCGTGGGTCTCCAGGGCGAAGTGGCCCGTCGGGAGCAGGTGGATCTCCGCGTTCGGGAGGTCGCGGCGGAAGGATTCGGCGCCCTTCGGTACGAAGACCTCGTCGCCCTCGCCCCAGACGGCGAGCAGGGGGACCTGGGTCGTGCGGAAGTAGTCGTGGAAGTCGGGGTAGAGCGCGAAGTTGGAGCCGTAGTCGCCGATCAGGTCGAGTTGGATGGCGTCCTGGCCCTCCCGTGCCATCAGGGCTGCGTCGTGGTGCCAGGCGTCCGGGCTGAGCAGGTCGCGGAACTCGGCCGGGACGCCCGTCTCGTACTGCCACTTGATGCCGTCCAGGGAGCGGATGCCGCGCACCGGCTCCTCGGTCTCCGGCGTGCGGTCGGCGATCATCGCGAGGACGGGGGCCCAGGCGTCGGCCCCGAGGCCCTCCTCGTAGGCGTTGCCGTTCTGGGTGACGATCGCGGTGATCCGCTCCGGGTGGGCGAGGGCCAGGCGCAGGCCGATGGGGGCGCCGTAGTCCTGGATGTAGAGGGCGAACCGGTCCAGGCCGAGGGTCTCCGTGAACTCCGCGGTGACAGAGGCCAGTTCGGCGAAGGTGTAGTCGAACTCCTCGGCCGAGGGTGCCGCGCTGCGACCGAAGCCGATGTGGTCCGGGGCGATCAGTCGCAGGGGGTACCTCCCTGCTCGAGCGGAGCCGAGAGTTCGGGGGCCGTCGGCGAGGAGCGGCATCAGGTCGCGGAACATGTGCGAGCTGGTGGGGAAGCCGTGCAGCAGCAGGAGGACCGGGGCGTCCGTGGGGCCCGCCTCCCGGTAGTGGATCTCGTGGCCGCGGACGGTGACGCTGCGGTGGTGGACCGGCTGGACCGGAGACGTCATATCTAACCCCTCAATTCACTCTGACCAGTTGGCAGTGAGAGTGAATCAGTGCTGGGTCTAACCTGTCAATAATCATTTGATGGTTAGCCATGGAGGGGAGGAGACTCGAGGGGTGAACGTGACTGTCGCCGCCACGCATGAACTCGGGCCCGAACGCCTGCGCTTGATCAGGGAGATGCTCGACACCGCCTTCGACGGCGACTTCGGTGACGAGGACTGGGACCACACCCTCGGTGGCATCCATGCCTGGATCGAGGACGCGCGCGGTATCGCCGCACACGGCAGCGTGATCATGCGGCGCGTGCTCCACGACGGGCGTTCGTACCGCATCGGTTACGTCGAGGGCGTGGGTGTGCGCGGCGATCGGCGCCGGCAGGGGCTCGGCGGGCTCGTCATGGGCGAGCTGGAGCGGGTGATCGACGGGGCGTACGCCTTCGGGGCGCTGTCCGCGTCGGACGAGGGGGCCGCGCTCTATCTGGCTCGCGGCTGGCAGCCGTGGAGTGGGCGGATCGAAGTGATCGGCCCCGAGGGGGTCGTCCGCCTTCCGGACGAGGAGGGGTCCACCTATCTGCGCCCGGCGGCCGGCGGAACGCTCCCGGACCCCGCCGCCGCGCTGCTCTTCGACTGGCGCGACGGCGACGTGCTCTGAGCTTTCGGAGCGCTCAGCCCTGGCAGCCCTTGGCCGCGTCCCGCTTCAGGCCGATCAGTGCGCCCGCCGCACCGAACAGCGCGACGAAGGGTGTCGTGTAGGCCGGCATGTCGAAGACGTCGACGAGGGTCACCCCGACCGCGCCGATGACCAGCAGCATCCAGACCGTCAGCAGCACCTTGCCCTTGCGGCTGAGGAAGAGCCACCGGCCGGGCCGCTCGGGCAGCGTGTCGAGAGCCGCGGCCGGCCCTTCGCTCGCCGCCTTCGGGCGCTTGAAGTAGGCGAAGATCATCCACTCCCCGCACATCTCCCAGCCCTCCGGCGTCAGCCGGTCGAGGACCTCGTCGCGCCGCTTCCCGCTGATCAGCTCGCGGCGGTACTCCCAACGCAGGGCGGCGCCGGGTACCCGGCGGCACATGAACCGGCCGAGCGTGTCGAGTCCTTCGACCTCCCAGCCCTGGTCGCCGTGGACCGCGAGCAGCCGCCGGTCGCTGTAGATGTCGGCCGTCCACAGCCAGGTCTCGGCCTGCTCGGCGGGCTCCACCGCCACCGGTGCCGTGCCGCCCAGTCGCGCCGCGAAGTCCGCGGCCGGACCGAACTCGTCCTCCGGTGACGAGTCCGTCTCGGCGAGGTGTCCGCGCAGTTCGGCGACGGTGGAGGCGATCTGCTCCGCCGGAACGCCGGCCTCGCGCAGTGCGGCGGTCAGCGTGTCGAAGTAGGTGCTCGGCTCGGTGTTCATCGTGTTCCCCCGGTGTTCAGCATGGTCTGTACGGTGGTGTGGAAGGTCAGCCACGCCCCGCTCTCCGTGGCGAGGTGGCTCCGGCCCTGCTCGGTGAGCCGGTAGTAGCGGCGCCCCGGACCCCGCTCGGCGGCCCGGAACTCGGCCTCCACCAGCCCGGCTTCCTCCAGCCGGTTCAGTACGGGATAGAGGGTCCCGCCCTTGATCTCCCCGAGCCCCGCCTCGGCGAGCGCCTTGGAGATCTCGTACCCGTAACTCTCGCCCTCTGTGAGGCAGGAGAGGACGAGGAGGTCCAGGACGCCCTTGAGCCAACTTGATCTGCGGTCTGCGGCCATGGCTGTATTTCAGCACTAGCTAGATAGGAATGCAACCTAGCTGGCTTGGCTAGTTGGATCGGATCGCCAGCTGGATCGGAGCGCTAGTTGGATCGGGACACCAGCATCTTCCCGATGTTCTCGCCGCGCAGCATCCCCAGGAACGCGTCCACGATGTGCTCGAAGCCGTCCACGACCGTCACATCCAGCGGCAGCCGCCCGCTGCGCAGATGCGGCACGGCGAAGTCGTACAACTCCTGTTGCGCGTCCGCGTGGTTGCTGACCAGGAAGCCTTCGAGTCGGATGCTCTTCTCCACCAGGTCGAAGAGGTTGCGCGGGGCGGGTGGGGGAGTGGAGAGCGAGTGGTACTGCGCGACGGCCCCGACCCAGGCGATCCGGCCGTGCTCGCGCAGCGCGGCGATCGACGCCTCCAGGTGGTCCCCGCCCACCCCGTCGAGCACCGCGTCCAGGCCTTCCGGTGCCGCCTTCGCGAGCAGTTCGGTGACCGGACCGTCGTGGTAGTCGAAGGCCGCGTCGAAGCCGACCTGTTCGGTGAGGTGCGCGACCTTCCGTGCCGACCCCGCGCTGCCGACGAGCCGTCCGGCGCCCAGGAGTCGGGCGAAACGGCCCGCCGCCGTGCCGACCCCGCCGGCCGCGGCCGAGACGAACAGGTCCTCGCCCGGCTGGAGTCGCGCGATCCGGGTCAGGCCGACATAGGCCGACAGGCCCGTACCGCCGAGCACACTCAGATGTGCGGCGAGGGGAACGCCCTCGAAGTCCGGGACGGGGCGCACCTCGTCCGACCCGACGACGGAGTGGGTGCGCCAGCCCCTGCGGTGCTGGACCAGGTCGCCGGGAGAGAGCGCGGGGGTGCGGGATTCCACGACCCGGCCCAGGGTGCGGCCCTCCATGGGGGAGTCGAGGGTCCAGAGGAAGTCCCCGTCCATCGCCTCGCGGTGGTACGGGTCCACGGACCAGAGGAGGTTCTCGACGAGCGCCGTGCCGGGCGCCGGGTCGGGGACCGGGGCCTCGACGAAGGCGAAGTGGGCAGGGGCGGGGAAGCCGTCCGGGCGGGCGGTCTGCTGGACGGTGATCATGGTCTCGTGCGTCATGGGGGAGACCGTAGGAAGGAATTCCGCAGCGGGGCAGTAGGTTGCTCCGATGGATCGCAGCGATCCATGAAAGTTCCTCATACTCCGAGGTGGGACCCCTGATGACCGACCTCGCGCCGCACGAACTGCGCGTCCTGCTCGCTGTCGGGAGCGAGGGTAGCTTCTCGGCCGCGGCCGTCGTCCTCGGCATGACACAGTCCGCCGTCTCCCACTCGGTGCGGACCAGCGAGCGCAAGCTGGGCGCGGTCCTCTTCGACCGGGGGCGGACCGGGGCCACGCCCACCGTCGCAGGTGAGCAGGCCCTCGGCCATGCCCGGCGGGTGCTGAGGCTCCTGGAGGTGATGGCGGCGGAGGTGCGAGGTGCCGAGACGGGTACGGCCGCCGGGCCGTTGCGGATCGCTGCCTTCCGTAGCGCCGCCCTGCATCTGCTGCCGCGCGCCCTGGAGCGACTGGCCGCCCGCCATCCGGAGATCGCCCCGGAGGTGCGGATCGTACGGGAGGTGGGGCCCGGGACCGCGGGTGAAGTCCTGGAGGGGCGGGCCGACCTCGGCATCGCGACCATCGGGACGACATCGCCCGTGCCGCCGCAGCTCGTCGGGGGCGTGCTGGTCGAGGAGGGATACGCGCTGGTGCACCCGGCCGGTCATGTCGCGCCGCGCTCGCTGCCGTTGGTCGACTGGACGGAGAACTGCACCTCGTACACCCGGGAGTGGTGGGCGGAGCAGGACTGGCTGCCGGCGGCGACCGTCGAGGCCGAGGACGACGGAGCGGTGCTCTCGATGGTGAGCACTGGTTTCGGCATGGCCGTGATGCCGGAACTCTCCCTGATCGGAGCACCGCCCTCCGTGCAGATCACCGATCTCGGTCCGGATCGCCCGACGCGGTCCGTCGGCTATGTCACCACCCCTGAACTGGCGAAATCCCTCGCCGTGCGGGCGCTCATCCGCGAACTGAGGGCCGCACGGCAGTCGCGGTGAGTCGATCGCCGTCTCAGATAGTAGGAAGTCCGAGTAATTGTGGAGACAGATGCGACCGCCTGTCCTAGCTTTGTAGGAGCCGAACGTCTCGCTTCATCAGCGAATGGCGGTCGAGAGCGCGATGCCCCTGTGCAGGCAACCCCTGCGGCGGCGCTCCCCGCCCCTTCCGGCGCCTTCGATCACCACTGATCTCAAGGAGTCGATCCCCCATGGCCGCTGAGACCGCCCGTCGTGTCCGCCACTCCGTCGCCCGCCCCATCGCCGACGACGCCCGCAAGAACGCCGCCGCCGCGCTCCAGCGCGCCCTCGACCGCCGCGACAACGGCGGCTCCACCGGCCACTAGGCGCGGCCCGTCCGAGCGTCGCCTGTCCAGGTAGGCGCGGCCCGTCCGAGCATCGCCTGTCCAGGTAGGCGCAGCCCGTTCAGGCGCCGCCGTCCGAGCGCTGCCCGTCCAGGTACAGCCCGTCCGGGTGCAGCCGCTCGGGTGCAGCCCGCCCGAGTCCGGCCCGCCCCCGCCGAGCCGTGTCCGCATCGCGCCGACACGGCCCAGGGTGTCGGGCCGGCCCGTCAGGCCGTGCGCCGGACCTCGAAGGAGTCGACGTGTTCGCCGCTCTCGGCGATCGCGGACACCTTTCAGGGCCGGCGACACGCCGACCACCGTCACGTACACGGTGCCGTCGCGCGCGACGGCACCGTCGTCCCACCGATCGGTACCGGCCTGGTCGCCTCGCCGAGCCGCCGGTCGAGCCAGGCCAATTCGCGTCCGTCCGCATGATGGACACCGAGTGTCAGACACTGGGACGAGGAGTAGGGTGCCGACATGTCTCACAGCATCAATCTCGCAGTCATTCCCGGCGACGGCATCGGCCAGGAGGTCGTGGCCCAGGGCCTCAAGGTCCTCGCCGCCGCGCTTCCGCAGGACGTGAAGCTGGAGACGAAGGAGTACGACTTCGGCGCCAAGCGCTACCACGCGACCGGTGAGACCCTCACCGACGCGGACGCCGAGGCCCTCAAGCAGCACGACGCCATCCTGCTCGGCGCGATCGGCGACCCGTCGGTCCCGTCCGGAGTGCTGGAGCGCGGCTTCCTGCTGAAGCTCCGCTTCCTCTTCGACCACCACGTCAACCTGCGTCCCTCGAAGCTGCTCCCCGGCGTGTCGACCCCGCTCAAGGGCCAGCCCGAGATCGACTTCATCGTGGTCCGAGAGGGCACCGAGGGCCCGTACACCGGCAACGGCGGCTCGATCCGTACCGGCACCCCGCACGAGGTCGCCACCGAGGTCTCCGTCAACACGGCGTTCGGTGTCGAGCGCGTCGTCCGCGACGCCTTCGCCCGCGCGCAGGCCCGCCCGCGCAAGAAGCTGACGCTGGTCCACAAGAACAACGTCCTGGCGTACGCGGGTCACCTGTGGACCAATGTCTTCAACAAGGTGGCCGAGGAGTTCCCCGAGGTCACCACCGACTACCTGCACGTGGACGCGGCGACGATCTTCCTCGTCACGCAGCCCGAGCGGTTCGACGTGATCGTCACCGACAACCTCTTCGGTGACATCATCACGGATCTCGCCGCGGCCGTCTCCGGCGGCATCGGCGTCGCCGCCTCCGGCAACATCAACCCGAGCGGCGAATTCCCGTCCATGTTCGAGCCCGTCCACGGTTCCGCGCCGGACATCGCGGGCCAGGGCAAGGCCGACCCGACGGCCACCGTTCTCTCCGTCGCGCTCCTGCTGCGCCACCTCGGCCACGAGACCGAGGCCGCCCGCATCGAGGCCGCCGTCGCCGCCGATCTGACCGAGCGCGGCGACTCCGTCCGCACGACGGACGAGATCGGCGACGCGCTCGCCGTACGCGTAGCGAGCTGACCCGTCGACCGACGTCACACAGCCGCCGGGTCGCACAAGCACCCGGCGGCTGTACCTATGCGGCCGTGGGGTGCCACCATCAACTCATGGATCGCATGCACGCCGTTTCCGTGCACCGTCCCCCACGGGCGATAATCGAACGTGGGGCCGCGGCATGCGGGGAAGCTCGGACGTCCTAGCAGAGCACTGATAGCGGCGTGAGCGCGGTCCGTCACACACAACCGGTGAAGGACTAGCACTCATGACGACGCCCACGATCGAGCTCAAGCCCTCCTCCAGCCCGCTGTCGGACACGGAGCGCGAGGCGATCCTGGCCAACCCGGGATTCGGCCGCCACTTCACCGACCACATGGTGACCATCCGGTGGACCGAGGGCCGCGGCTGGCACGACGGCCAGCTGGTGCCGTACGGCCCGCTCTCTCTCGACCCGGCCACGAACGTCCTGCACTACGCGCAGGAGATCTTCGAAGGCCTCAAGGCGTACCGCCGTCCCGACGGGACCGTCGCCACCTTCCGCCCCGACGCCAACGCCCGGCGCTTCCAGGCCTCCGCGCACCGGCTCGCGATGCCCGAGCTGCCCGTCGAGACGTTCATCAAGGCCTGCGACGTCCTCGTCCAGCAGGACAAGGCATGGGTCCCGGCGCACGGCGGCGAGGAGTCCCTCTACCTTCGCCCGTTCATGATCGCGACCGAGGTCGGCCTGGGCGTGCGGCCGGCGAACGAGTACCTCTTCGTCGTCATCGCCTCGCCCGCGGGACCGTACTTCCCCGGCGGCGTGAAGCCCGTCTCCATCTGGCTCTCCGAGGACCGCGTCCGCGCCGTCCCCGGCGGCATGGGTGACGCCAAGACCGGCGGCAACTACGCGGCCTCCCTCCTCGCCCAGGCGGAGGCGGCGCAGAAGGGCTGCGACCAGGTCGCCTACCTCGACGCCGTGGAGCACAAGTGGGTCGAGGAGCTCGGTGGCATGAACCTGTACTTCGTGTACGAGGACCGCATCGTCACCCCGGAGCTGACCGGCTCCCTGCTGGCCGGCATCACCCGTGACTCGCTTCTCCGGCTCGCCGAGGACCTCGGCCACCGGTCCGAGGAGGGGCGGATCTCCATCGACCAGTGGAAGGCCGACACGGAGAACGGCTCGCTCAAGGAGGTCTTCGCCTGCGGCACGGCCGCGGTCATCACCCCGGTCGGCACGGTGAAGTCGGCGCGTGGCGAGTGGCAGCAGTCGGGCGGCCGGCCGGGCGAGGTCACGATGAAGCTCCGCGAGGCGCTTCTCGCCATCCAGACCGGCAAGGCCGAGGACGTCCACGGCTGGACGCACCAGCTGGGTTAAGCCGAACCGTCTGGGTTGGCCGAACCGTCTGGGTTGGCCGAACCGTCTGGGTTGGTCGAACCGCGTACGGCCCCGGGGCGCACCGCCTCGGGGCCGTTCTGCGTTCCGGACGACCGGGAGAGTCGTACGGCCGCGCTCGGGGGAGTCAGGCGGCCGCGCTACCGGGAAGGTCGGACGGCCGCGCTACCGGGACGTCAGACGGCCGCGGCTTCGGTCGCCGTGGTCTCCTCGGTCTCCGTCTTCGGAGCCGTCCCCGGCGTCAGAATCGCGTACACCGCTCCGCCGACCAGACCCGACAGGACGAAACTGCAGTCGATCCCGCCCGTCAGCGCGAGCAGCGGCCCCTCGTACACCGGGGTGGAGACGGACGCGAGCCCCACGGCCGCGCCCAGCGTCCAGGAGACCGTGGCGCGCGGGTGCCAGCCGGCGCGGAACCAGTAGATGCCACCGCGCGCCCGGCGGTTGTAGACCTGGAGGGCCTCCGGGTCGTACGTACCGCGGCACCGTGCGTGGCCGATCAGCGTGATCACCGCCCAGGGTGTGCCGATCGCCGTCAGGAGCAGCACGAAGGACGTCATCGCGGTCTGCGCGTCCGAGGCGAAGTGACCGAGGAAGACGAAGGCGGTGGCCACCGCAGCCACCACCAGCGTGGCCCGCGCCCGGGTGGCGCGCGGCAGGATGGCGTCCAGGTCGAGGCCCATCGAGTACAGCATCAGGCCCGCGTTGCCGACCGAGCCGGCGGTCGCCGCGAGCAGCAGGGGCACCAGGTACCAGACGGGGGACGCCTCGACGAGGGGTCCTGCGTAGTCGGCGCCGCCGCGTGCCGCGAGCGCCGTGTACGTACCGAAGAGCTGAGGTATCAGGAGACCGGCGAGGAGACCCAGACAGGTGGTCCGCCAGACGGTCTTGGAGCTGTGCTTCGCGGGGGAGAGGTAGCGGGTGTAGTCGCCGAGCAGGGTGATGAAGGCGACCGGGCCGCTGAGTCCGGCGGCGACGGCGGAGAGCACCCAGGTGGGCCAGAACGAGCCGAGCAGGTAGGGGGTCTCGGGCACGGCGGCCGTGGTGACGTCGCCCGCGTAGGCGACCAGGCCGAGCGCGAGGAGCAGGGTCATGCCGATCGCGAGCGCCTTGCTGAGCCGGAGCAGCAGCTTGTACCCGTACACCGCGGCGACGACCGTGCAGGCGGCCAGGACCGCGTACACCACCGTGTGCGCGGCGCCACCCGTCGGCAGTCCGATCAGCCGGGCGAGCGTCCCGACGACCACGTCGCCGCCGATCCACAGCGTCAGCGCGGTGTAGCCCAGGGAGAGCAGCAGTCCGACCACCGAGCCGACGAGCCGCCCGCGTACGCCGAAGAAGGCGCCGCTGGAGGTGGAGAGGTTCGTCGCCGTGCGCAGCGAGACGAGCGCGAGCGGGGCGGTCACTGCGACACCGACCACCGTGCCGACGAGCACGGAGGTCACCGAGGCCCACAGCCCGAGGCCGAAGGAGACCGGCAGCCAGCCGAAGACGATCACGCCCAGGCAGAGGTTCGAGCCGAGCAGGATCGACAGGAGGTCCCGCGGTCCGCTGGTGCGTTCCGCTTCGGGGATGGTGTCGACTCCGCGCTGTTCTATCGGCATGGGTACTCCCTGCGGGGAAGAGGGGGTGGGGGGCGGCACATCAAGATGAATTTGAGCGGCGCTCAATGTGACCCATGCCAGTGCACCACGTCAATGCTTGGTTGTGAAGGTTTCTGCGTTTAGAGTGTCACTCAAACAGGAGGTGTTTCTGACGTGCGACTGACCCCCACGGAACGCGACCGACTGCTGCTCTTCGGCGCCGCCGAGCTCGCCCGGGCCCGCCGGGCGCGGGGCCTGCGGCTCAATGTGCCGGAGGCGACCGCGCTCATCGCGGACACCGTCTGCGAGGCGGCTCGCGACGGCCTACGGCTTGCCGAGGCGATCGCCGCGGCCCGGTCCGTGCTCGGCCCGGACGACGTCCTGCCGGGTGTGGCCGATGTCGTCACCGAAGTGCATGTCGAGGCCGTTTTCGACGACGGCTCGCGGCTCGCGGTCGTCTCCGACCCGATCGGCGGCGGACAGCTCGGTGAAGCCGCGCCGGGCGCCCTGCTGCCGGGTCCCGCCGAGGCCGAGCCGTCGCCCGCGCTGACCGTGGGCGTACGCAACACCGCGACGGTTCCGGTCAGCGTCACCTCCCACTTCCACTTCTTCGAGGCGAACCCGCGCCTCGACTTCGACCGGGCCGCCGCCTACGGAATGCGGCTGGCGATCCCCGCCGGAGCGTCGTTCCGCTTCGACGCGGGCGGCGAGGCCGAGGTCGGCCTGGTCCCCATCGGCGGTGCGCGCGTCGCCATCGGCTTCGCGGGCCTGGTCGACGGCCCGCTGGACGCGCCGGGCGCGAAGGAAGAGGCCCTGCGACGCGCCGCGGCCTGCGGCTATCTGGGAGTTGAGGCGTGATGGACCCGTACGAGTACGCATCGGTGCACGGCCCGCGCGCGGGCGACCGGGTCGTCCTGGGCGACTCCGGGCTCGTGGTCCGGGTGGAGTCGGACTCGCAGAAGCCCGGTGACGAGTTCCTGGCCGGCTTCGGCAAGACGGCTCGTGACGGTCTTCATCTGAAGGCCGCCGCCGTCCGCGAGACCTGTGACGTCGTGATCAGCAACGTCCTCGTGATCGACGCCGTTCAGGGCATCCGCAAGGTGTCCATCGGTATTCGCGAGGGCCGGATCCACGCGATCGGGCGGGCCGGGAACCCCGACACCCTCGACGGTGTCGACGTGGTCGTCGGCACCGGTACGTCGATCGTCTCCGGTGAGGGCCTCATCGCCACCGCCGGTGCCGTGGACACCCATGTCCACCTGCTGTCCCCGCGCATCATGGAGGCCTCCCTCGCCTCTGGTGTCACCACCATCATCGGACAGGAGTTCGGTCCTGTCTGGGGGGTTGGCGTCAACTCGCCGTGGGCTCTGAGGCACGCCTTCAATGCCTTCGATGCCTGGCCTGTGAACATCGCTTTCCTGGCGCGTGGTTCGTCGTCGGATGCCGCTCCGTTGGTGGAGGCGTTGGCCGAGGGCGGGGCGTCCGGTTTCAAGGTGCACGAGGACATGGGTGCGCATACGCGTGCTCTGGACACGGCGCTGCGGGTGGCCGAGGAGCATGATGTCCAGGTCGCGTTGCACAGTGACGGTCTGAACGAGTGTCTCTCCGTCGAGGACACGCTGCGGGTTCTGGACGGGCGGACGATCCACGCGTT
>NZ_JBHJTL010000051.1:0-58610 GCF_042264065.1 Streptomyces sp. NPDC056222
ATCCATGAGGATGCCGGGGCCCTCCCCGTTGGCTCCGACCCGGGTGCCCGCCTGGGATCCGGTGCCTACCTGGGCTTCCGCCCTACTGCAGCTCCGCCGGTGGCGTCCGGGCCGCGTCGACCTTCTCCGTGCGTTCCAGCTCGCCCCAGACGATGTAGCGGTAGTCCGAGGTGTACATCGGCGTGCACGTCGTCAGCGTGATGTAGCGGCCCGGCTTCGTCCTGCCCGATTCCTTCGGGACCTGCTGGAGGACGTCCACGTTGTACTTCGTCGTCTCCGGCAGGCTCTTGTAGACCTTGTAGACGAACCACGTGTCCTTGGACTCGAAGACGATCGAGTCGCCGTTCTTCAACTTGTGGATGTTGTGGAACTTCGCCCCGTGCCCGTCCCGGTGCGCGGCCAGCGTGAAGTTGCCCTGCTTGTCCTGCGGGAGGGCCGACTTGATCGGGTCGAGGTAGTAGCCGGCGACACCGTTGTTCAGGATCTCGGGCTCGGTGCCCTTCTTGACCAGTATCTCGTCGTCGCCCATCGCCGGGACGTGCAGGAAGCCGATGCCGCCCTTGGTGTCCAGCGCTCCGGGGCCCGCCGCCCACTGGTCGCGGACCTGGTCGCCGTCGCGGCCGGCGGCGCGGTCGGCGAGGACGTTCGTCCACCACAGCGAGTAGACGACGAAGAGACCGAGCACCAGGCCCGCGGTGATGAGGAGTTCACCGAAGACGCTGATGACTCCGGCGATCCGGTTGCGCGCACGTGCCACTGCGTCGTCCCGTTCTGAGTGTGGGGTCGTGAGTCGTGGGTCTCAGCCTACGAGCGCGTCCGGCTTTCCCTTGCTCCGCGGGCGTTCCTCGACCATCTTGCCCCACACGATCATGCGGTACGTACTGGTGAATTCGGGCGTACAGGTCGTCAGCGTGATGTACCGCCCCGGCCCCTTGAAGCCCGACTGCTTCGGGACCGGGTCGATGACCGACACGTTCGACGGTGCGGTCTGGGGCAGGATGCTCGCCATTTCGTACGTGTAGTACGCGTCCTGGGTCTCGACGACGATCGGGTCGCCGGGCTCCAACTGGTTGATGTAGCGGAACGGTTCGCCGTGCGTGTTGCGGTGCCCGGCCACGGCGAAGTTGCCCTGCTTGTCGCTGGGCATCGCCGTCTTCAGGCTGCCCTCCGCGTAGTGGCCCACCATGCCCCGGTCCAGGACCTTGGGCTTGCTGATGCCCTCGGCGACCGGGACGACCACGTCCAGCCTGGGGATGTACATGATGGCGAAGCCCTGCCCCGGCTCGAACGCGCCCGGCGCCCGGCCCTTGGACCAGGAGTCCTCTATCTGCCCCTTGGCCTGGTCGGCCTGCTGGCCGGCCAGGACGTTCGTCCACCACAGCTGGTACGTGACGAACAGCAGCATGACCACGCCGAAGGTGATGAACAGCTCGCCCACGACCCGGCTCGCGACGACCCCGACACTGTCCTTCTGTGCCTTGGCCGCACGGCGGGCCTCGACGCGCGAGAGCGGGGCCGCGGGGGCCCCGGAGGGCGTCTCCGACGGCTCCGACGGCGTCGCTCCCCGGCGACCACGTCCCTTGGCGGCCTTGCGGCGCTCGGCCCTGCCAGGGCCCGGGAGCGGGGCCGCGGCGGGCTCGACGGTCCGCAGGGCCATCGTCCCGTCGTTCGGCTCCTCCTGAGGCTCGTACGGCTCCTCGTACGGCTCCTCGTAGGGCGTCTCGTACGACGTCTCGGGAGTCGGCTCGGGCGCCGGCACGGCGGAAGGCTCGGCTATCGGCTCGTACGCCGGTGCCTCGTACGCCGGTGCCTCGTATCCGGACGCGCCGTACCCGGACGCGTCGTACGCAGGCGTCTCGTACCCGGGTGTCTCGTACGCGGTCGGCCGATGCGCCTCATACGCGGGCGTGTCGTACCCCTGAGCGGCCTGGTACGCCGTCTCCTCGTACGACGCCGTCGGCGTCGGCTCCCCCGGCACCGGCTCGTCCGACAGATTCGTCGCCCGGAACCACGGCGACCCCGCCGTCACGCGACGGCCTTGCCCACCACCGGCGCGAGCCCCGCCGACCGGCCCACCGCCCCCTTGTCGCCGCACTGCTCCAACCAGTTGGCGAGCATCAGGTGGCCGTGCTCGGTGAGCACCGACTCGGGGTGGAACTGCACGCCCTCGACCGCCAGATCACGGTGGCGCAGCCCCATGATGATGCCGTCGTCCGTGCGCGCCGTGACCTCCAGCTCGTCCGGCAGCGCCGCGGGCTCGGCGGCCAGCGAGTGGTAGCGCGTGGCGGTGAACGGCGAGGGAAGGCCGGCGAAGACGCCCTTGCCCTCGTGCGTGACCAGCGAGGTCTTGCCGTGCAGCAGTTCGGGGGCGCGGTCGACGACACCGCCGTACGCCACCGCCATCGACTGCATCCCCAGGCAGACGCCGAAGACGGGCACGCCGGTCGTGGCGCAGTGGCGGACCATGTCGATGCAGACACCGGCCTGTTCGGGCGCGCCGGGGCCGGGCGAGAGCAGGACGCCGTCGAAGCCGTCCTGCGCGTGGCTCAGTTCGACCTCGTCGTTGCGCAGCACTTCGCACTCGGCGCCGAGCTGGTAGAGGTACTGAACGAGGTTGAAGACGAAGCTGTCGTAGTTGTCGACGACGAGAATCCGCGCGCTCACTGGCCGTCCACCGTCACATCGTTGAACGGAAGCAGCGGCTCCGCCCAGGGGAACACGTACTGGAAGAGCGCGTAGACGATCCCGAGGACGAGTACGAGCGAGATGATCGCCCTGATCCACGCGTTGCCCGGCAGATGCCGCCAGATCCAGCCGTACATGACGTCCACTGCCCCTTCCGTTCGTTACGGGCACCAGAGTACGGGGGATCGGGGCTGTCAGGGGTCAGCCGGCCAAAGCAGGTGGCTTGCCCTGCGTCACAGGCTGGGTGGCGTCCAGGTGCGCCCAGGCGATCAGCCGGTGGCTGCTGCCCCACTCGGGCTCGCAGGTGGTGAGGGTGAGATAGCGGCCGGGCCCGTCGAATCCGGATTTTCGGGGGACGGGGTCGATCACGCCGATGTCGGTGGGAACAGTCCGGTGGGGCGTGCGTGCGACGCGGTAGGTGTACCAGGTCGTGCCGTCGGTGAGGACGACCGCGTCACCCGGGCGCAGCCGGGGGAAGTCCTTGAACGGATCTCCGTACGTGCGCCGGTGGCCTGCCACGGAGAAGTTGCCGGTCTCGCCGAGGCGGGCGGTGGCTGCGTAGTGGCCGAGCCCCTTCTTCAGGATGGCCGTGGAGGTGCCTTCCAGGACGGGCCACTCCCAGTTCCTGCCGAGCCGGGGGATGTACATGACGGCGATGCCCTTGCCGGCCGTGTACGCCTTCGGGGGCGGTGCGGCCGCGGTGGCGTCGGGGACGGGGCGGTCGATCCACTCCTGTTCCAGGGTGTCGATCTGGCCGGCCGTGGCGCTCTCGGCCTGGACTCCGGTCCAGAACATCACGTACACGACGAAGAGGACGATCACGGTCCCGACGGTGATGCACAGCTCGCTGAACGTTCTGACGATCAGTCGCACCGCCACCGGCCGGGCCTCCCCGCAGTCAGCTCACAGGCTTCGCGTAGTGGAGATCCACTGTGCCGGAGTAGCCGGGAAGAGTCACCGCCCTGTGCTCGTCCACTTTCCAGCCGAGCCCGTACGCCTTCACGTACAGCTGGTAGTTCTGGACGGCGGGCGCGTCGGCGAGCGCCGCGGTCAGCTTCCCCCGGTCGCCCACAGCGGTGATCTTGTACGGGGGAGAGTAGACGCGGCCCTGGAGGATCAGGGTGTTGCCCACACAGCGCACGGCGCTGGTGGAGATGAGCCGCTGGTCCATCACCTGGATGCCCCGGGCGCCGCCCTTCCACAGGGCGTTGACGACGGCCTGGAGATCCTGCTGGTGGATGACGAGGTCGTTGGCCTGCGGTTCGGGGTAGCCGGGGGCGGCCTGGGCGTTCGCCGGGGCGTCGTTGAGGGTGACGGTCAGGCCGGGCCCCGCGATCTCGGAGGTCCCGGCGGCCGCCTCCAGGGCGCGCAGTTTGGCGTCCTCGGCGGTGGTGGAGCCGTCGTCGCGGGCGGCGAGGGCGTCGACCTGGCCGCGCAGGGCGGCGGTGGACTCGTCCAGTCCGGCGTTCTTGTGGCTGCGCTCCTCGATCAGGTCGGAGAGCCTCAGCAGGGAGGCGTCCGTCCGGATGTTGGTGCCCTTCGCGGTGTTGAAACTGGTCACGAAGATCAGTCCGGCGAGGGCGAAGACGGCAGCGGTCAGCACCCGGACGGGGCGCCACCCAGCGGTTCGGCCCGGCCCGGGGGATGAGTCGGCGGAATTGCTCAACGTACCCTGATCCCCTTCGGTGCCGCGGAACCACTACGCTAACGGACGCCCGGGGGACGCAGTGGTCCTCCTACGTCACAGTCGTCCCGCCCCGGCGCCAGCCACAGTTCCCTGCGCGGTCACGCAGCGCATCGACAGGAGAGTCCCTCGTGCCGAAGTCACGTATCCGCAAGAAGGCCGACTTCACGCCCCCGCCCGCCAAGCAGGCCACCAACATCAAGCTGACCAATCGCAGCTGGGTGGCTCCCGTGATGCTGGCACTGTTCGCGATCGGGCTGGTGTGGATCGTCGTCTTCTACGTCACCGACGGCACGCTGCCGGTGAAGTCCATCAACAACTGGAACATCGTGGTGGGCTTCGGCTTCATCGCGGCCGGGTTCGGCGTCTCCACGCAGTGGAAGTAGCTCCTCCCCGCTCTGCCCGTCAAGCCTTGCCCTGAACTTATCCACAGCGTTGTGCACAGCACTGGATAACTTACGAAGATCTGTGGATAACTCCAGGGCAGGTTGACGCCGGTGTGACTGCGGCACCCCTGCCGGAAGCGCGCCCCGCCCCTCACTCCCGCTGGAAAAGCCCAGCTCAGGAGTGAGGGGCGCAGTCGTTCTCCACCAGGTGCACAAGATCCACCACTCGCTGTGGATAACTCTGGGGAAAGCTTTTCGGGAAGCTCGTCCACAGCCCTCGTCGCTCAGGTGAGCGCGGCCGAGCGGGCGAGGACCATACCCAGGTCGATCAGGAGCACCAGTCCACAGGCCGTGTACTGGACGACGTTCCGCCGGGCCCTCGGCGCGTGCAGCAGTCCGTAGGCGACCAGGGCGCCGCCGACGAGGCCGCCGATGTGCGCCTCCCAGGAGATTCCGGGGCGGGTGAAGGTCAGCAGCAGCGACAGGCCCACGAAGAGGATCACCGGTCGCATGTCCAGTCGCTGGCGGCGGGTGAGTACCGCCCAGGCGCCGATCAGCCCGAAGACGATGCCCGAGGCGCCCAGCGAGGGCTGGTTCGCCGGGGAGAGCAGATAGGCGAGCGCGGAGCCGGAGAGTCCGGAGAGCAGACAGAGCGTGGCGTAGCGGATCCGGCCGAGCTCCGGCTCCACGATCCCGCCGATGACCCACAGACCCAGCATGTTGAAGACGAAGTGCGCGACCTCCTGGTGGAGAGCCGCCGAGGTGATCAGCCGGTACCACTCGCCGTCCGCGACCCCGACCACCTCGGTGAGCGACGGGCTGAAGGCGTAGCCGATCAGCGAAAGCTCGTCCACGACCCGGTCTCCGGCCACCTGGACGGCGATGAAGAGGGCGAGGTTGATCGCGATGAGGATCTTGGTGACCAGGCGCCCGTCGGACGCCACCCGGCCGCCGGCGAGCGTACGGGGCTGGTTGGCGTCGGGCGCGTGGCCCGTGCCGGAGCCGTTGCGTACGCAGTCCGGGCACTGGAAGCCGACGGAGGCGGAGACCATGCACTGCGGGCAGATCGGCTTGTCGCAGCGGGTGCAGCGGATGCCTGTCTCGACGTCCGGGTGGCGGTAACAGCGCGGCATGCCGGACTGCGGCTCCATGGAGATCCCTCCCGAGGAGATGGGGCGACGAGGCGGCGCCCCGCCCTCCTGATACGGATGAGCAGGGCGGAAAGGTTCCCTGGCGGGGGCCGGCCGGCTGTCCGGTCAGCGGGTTCCTCCGGTCAGCGCGTCTCGATGACGACGGACTCCAGGACCACGTCGTCGAGGGGGCGCTGGGTGTTGGCGTTGACCGGCGCCGCGGCGATCGTGTCGACGACCTTCCTGCTCGCCGCGCCGACGACCTCGCCGAAGATGGTGTGCTTGCGGTTCAGCCAGGTCGTGGCCCCGACCGTGATGAAGAACTGGGAGCCGTTCGTGCCCGGGCCCGCGTTGGCCATCGCCAGCAGATAGGGACGGTCGAAGAAGAGCTCCGGGTGGAACTCGTCGGCGAACTCGTACCCCGGTCCGCCCGTGCCGTTCCCCAGCGGATCGCCGCCCTGGATCATGAAGCCCTCGATGACCCGGTGGAAGACGGTTCCGTCGTACAGGCGGTCCGAGGTGACATCGCCGGTGGCCGGGTGCGTCCACTCCCGCTCGCCCTTGGCGAGTTCGGTGAAGTTTCTGACCGTCTTCGGGGCGTGGTTCGGCAGCAGCCGAATCTCGATGTCGCCCAGATTGGTCTTGAGAGTGGCGTAGAGCTGCTCGGCCACGGTCCGCCTTCCGTAAGTCTCCACTGACGCGCATCGCATCCTCGCACGGAAGAGACAGGGGGATGCCCCGGATGCCCGCCCCGCATGCCGGACCGCGATCGGGCAGGCATGATTTCGAAATGGGTGGAAAGGCGAAAAACCGACACCGCCACCGAGGAGGAGGATCCCGTGACCCGGATGGACAGCGTGCGCGCCGCGACCGATTCGGCCAAGGACAGCGTGCTGCACGCCGCGGAAGTGGTGGCGCCCTATGCGAGCACGGCCAAGGAGCAGGCCTCGCAGTACGCCGGCACGGCCAAGGACCACGCCGCGCTCTATGCGCACGAGGCGCGCGTCCGGCTCGCGCCGAAGGTCTCGAAGGCCGCTCAGCAGGCCCGCAAGCAAGCTCGTGTGCAGTACGTCGCCCATGTCGCACCGCATGTACCGCCGCGGGTGGACGAGGCCGCGCAACGTGCCGCGATCGTCACCCGCAAGGCCGCCCGTCAGGCGGCCGACTACACCGTTCCGCGTGTCGAGCACGCGGTCGCCGCGACCGGTCCGGCCCTCGATGAGGCCGGGTCGCGTTCGGTGGCCGCCTGGGCCGCGCTACGCGGACAGGTGACACCGAAGGAGATTCGGAAGATCGTGAGGAAGCATGAGCGTCGGGCCAAGGCCGGACGCGTCGCCATCGGACTCGCGGTCTTCGCTGTGGTGCTCGGCGGCGCCTTCGCCGCCTGGAAGTGGTGGGACAAGCAGGCCAACCCGGACTGGCTGGTCGAACCGCCGGCTCCTACCGAGGTCGATGAGGGGGCGGAACCGTCGTCCCGTACGTCGCCGCTGTCGTCCGTCGACGGCAGTGGAGCTCTCGATCCCGAGGTGGAGGCCAAGGAGGCCGAAGCCGATACCGATACGGACCGCGACGAGCGTCGCTGACCGCGGGCTGCCTCCGCGTTTCGCGGTGGGTCGTGGGTCGTGGGGCACGGGGAGCACGAACTCCCTGCGCCCTACGCCTTCGCGGCGAGCGCGATGTCCGTCAGCTCCGTCTGGTCCGCGAGCGTCGTCTCGTCCGGGGCGTCGGCGGGCAGGTGGCGGACGGAAGGCGAGGAGTTGTGCGCCTCGGCGCCGATGCGCTGCTTGATGGTGGGCGGCAGGGAGCGGTCGCGGACCCAGGGCCACTGATGCGCCGCCCGCTGTGCCGGTACGACGGCCTGGGTGCGCGCCGTGGCGGTGGCGGCCGAGGCCGGCTCCTCCGGCTGCTGAACGGCGGGAGCCTGCGCGGCGGTGGCGGTGGACGCCAGGCCGACGGAGGCGAGCAGGGCGAAGAGTACGGAGATGAAGGCGGTCCAGAACTGCTTGACCTTGGCGGTGGCCATGGCCCCTCGCTTTCGTGACGTTCTCGGATGGTGCATTTCGATTTGCGCGCTTTTCGTACCTTCCTCATGATGTGGACGGGCGCTTCGATTTCTCGGAGCGACGCCGTCACCGCGCAGTTCTTCCGATGAACACCACCCGTACGGCTCAGCGCGCTCCCACGAGCTCCGTGGCGTCGTCGGTGGCGGCCGCCTGCGCGCGCGCCTTCTCGGCCCACCGGACGCGGGCTTCGTCGCGGCCGAGGCGGCCAGGAAGATCCCGCCGAGCACCAGCCGGCCGGGCACGCCCCAGGTCACCAGGAGCGTGGTGACGAGCGGCGGGCCCAGCGTCCGCGCGACCGGGACACCGGTGCCGTAGAAGCCCTGGTACTGGCCGATCCGGCCGGCCGGGGCGAGGGCGAAGCCGATCTGCCGGGAACCGGCGGAGTGACGCATCTCCGCGGCGACCTGGAGCGCCGCGTCGAACGCGAGCACGGCGACGGTCGTCCACGGCCCGGGTCCGGCCGCCGTCACCGCGAACACGGCGCAGGAGGCGAGCATGACGACGCCGGACCGGCCCACCGCGCGCTTGGCCTGCGCAAGCCCGGTCACCGACCTGGCCGTCCGTACCCGGAAGAGCATCACGGCGCGGTGTTGCGACTGCCGGCTTGTCCCCCTCGGCGCCGCACCGACTCCCCAGCGCCTCCTGGGGCGGGCGCACCGGCCGCACGCACCGAAAAATGCCCCCCGACACCGCGTTTCCGCAGGTCAGAGGGCATTCTGGGAGTGGAGCCTAGGGGAGTCGAACCCCTGACATCTGCCATGCAAAGACAGCGCTCTACCAACTGAGCTAAGGCCCCGGAACGAGAACAGAGTACCGGGTCACCCCCTCATTCCCGCAAAAGGATTGGGACTCCCCGTCGGCGACCACGCTCCGTAAGATGCTGATCGAGGTTCGCAGTGGCGAACCGCAGGGATGGGGAGAAGCAATGGACACAGCGCAGCAGGAAGCCACGGCAAGAGCCAGAGAGCTTCAGCGCAGTTGGTACGGAGAGCCACTGGGGGCGCTCTTCCGTCGCCTGATCGACGATCTCGGGCTCAATCAGGCACGGCTCGCGGCCGTGCTCGGTCTTTCGGCGCCCATGCTCTCCCAGCTGATGAGCGGCCAGCGGGCCAAGATCGGCAACCCGGCCGTCGTGCAGCGTGTCCAGGCCCTTCAGGAGCTCGCCGGGCTGGTCGCGGACGGCAGCGTCAGCGCGGCCGAGGCCACCGACCGCATGGACGAGATCAAGAAGTCCCAGGGTGGCTCCGTGCTGACCGGCACCAGCCAGACCACGACCAGCTCGGGCGCGCCGACCGTGCGCCGCGTGGTGCGCGAGATCCAGTCGCTGCTGCGCTCGGTCGCGGCGGCGGGCGACATCATCGATGCGGCGGACTCCCTCGCCCCGGCCCACCCGGAACTGGCAGAGTTCCTCCGGGTGTACGGCGCCGGACGCACCGCGGACGCGGTCGCGCACTACGAGTCGCACCAGAACTGACGTAGAGCAGCCGGGTTCGGCACACACGGCAGAACGAGACGGCACGACGGGGAGCGGGCGTAGCGCAATGGGTGAGGTCTTCGCTGGTCGGTACGAGCTGATCGACCCGATCGGACGCGGTGGCGTCGGCGCGGTGTGGCGTGCCTGGGACCATCGACGCCGCCGCTATGTGGCGGCCAAGGTGCTCCAGCAGAGCGACGCCCACACACTGCTCCGCTTCGTCCGGGAGCAGGCGCTCAGGATCGATCACCCCCATGTCCTCGCCCCGGCCAGCTGGGCCGCGGACGACGACAAGGTGCTGTTCACCATGGATCTGGTGGCCGGCGGGTCTCTGGCGCACGTGATCGGGGACTACGGTCCGCTGCCGCCGCGTTTCGTCTGCACCCTGCTGGACCAGCTGCTCTCCGGACTTGCCGCGGTGCACGCGGAGGGGGTCGTGCACCGCGACATCAAGCCGGCGAACATCCTGCTCGACGTCACCGGAGCCGGGCGGCCGCATCTGCGGCTGTCCGATTTCGGCATCTCGATGCGCAAGGGCGAACCTCGCCTGACGGAGACCAACTACGTGGTGGGAACGCCCGGTTACTTCGCTCCCGAACAGATGCTGGGCGCGGAGCCGGACTTCCCGGCCGACCTCTTCGCGGTCGGCCTGGTCGCGCTCTATCTGCTCCAGGGCCAGAAGCCCGACTCCCGTGCCCTGATCGAGTACTTCATGGCGCACGGGACCCCGGGAGCCCCGGAAGGCATTCCGGAGCCGCTGTGGCAGGTCCTCGCGGGCCTGCTCCAGCCGGACCCGCAGGCCCGCTTCAAGACGGCGACGGGCGTGCGCAAGGCGCTGACCTCGGCGATCGAGATGCTGCCCGAGGCCCGCCCGGACGAGGAGCCGGTCGAGGTCTTCGACCAGATCGGCCCGCTGCCCGCCGGATTCGGCCCGAACGGCCCGGAGCCCCGGGCCCCGGCCCAGCCCGTGGCCACCCCCGCCTCCGTACCGGCACAGCCTCATACACAGCCGCAGACAGAGGGCCAGGCTCTGCCACAGCAGCCCGTGCCGACGCCGAGCCCCTCCGAGACGGGCAGCTTCCACCTGTCCCCGCCCCCTCAGCCGGTCGCCGCCCCCACGCAGCCCCCGGTCACCGCCCCTTCCGCGCATACGGCCTCCCCCCATCCCGCCGCCGCGCCGGACTTCGCCCAGGCCCCGACGGCCGCGGTGTCGTTCAACCAAGCCTCCACTCGTCAATACACCGCTCACGCCCATCAGGTTCCCGCGCAGGCGGCTTCCGCCGCCCCGGTCCCGGCAAAGCGACCGGGACCGCCCCCGAAGGTGGCGGTCCCGGTTCTGGTCGTCGCGCTGATCTGCTTCGCCGTCGGCATCTGGGCACTCACCCAGACCTGACCGGCCGGCCCTGGTCGGCGAGCCCGCCCGCCGACCAGGCGGCCCCGGCCTACCAGGTCGTCGGGGGTCCGAACTGCGGCGGCCCGTCCTGCGGCGTCGCACGCGCCGCCCGGCGCCGTCCCGCGAGCGTCCACAGGCCGAGCCCGACGATCAGTACGGTCCCGGCACCGATCCCGGCCGCCGCGACCAGGGCCATGCTGTCGCTCTTCTGCGCCTGCGGCCCGCTCGCTCCGCTGGCCGCCGCGTCCCGGTCGTCGTCGGTGACCTTGAAGGCGCCGGCGTCCCCGTCGTACGCGGGACCCGCCTTCGGCGTGCCGATGACGTTCACCCGCAGGGTCAGCGGCACCGGCTTGTCGCCGTACTCCTTGGCGACCTCCGGGCTGAGCGTGGCCGACAGGTAGTACCAGCCCGCGAACCGCAGCGCGTTGGTGTAGCTGTTGGAGGAGTAACGGTTCTCGAAGGCGACCGGCCGGTGCGGGTCGAGCGCGAGCGTCGCCTGCTTGCCGTCGTAGCTGAGGGTGTCCTCGTCGACATGGCCGCGGGCCGGGTTGTCGAGCGACAGGACCAGCGCGTTGCTCACGTACGTCGTGGCGCCCGAGGGGCTGCTGCCGATCTCCGCGGTGGCGAAGAGCTGCTGCCCCCAGTCGACGGGGACCCGGTAGAAGAGCGTCTGCCCGGGCTTGATGTCGGCACGCCACTCGCCCTGCTTCAGCGAGGTGGCGTCGTGGAAGCCCGCGCCGCCCTGCCGCTTCTGCGGTCCGCCCGCGGGCGGCGGGGGCGAGGAGGAGGGCCAGTTCTCGGGCAGCTCGGTGGGCCCGGTCTGCTTCACCCCGGGCTCGGTGAGGTACCGGATCTCCAGTTCCCAGTCGTCGGGAGTGGAGACGGCCTTGGAGGTCCGCTCGACCAGCACGTAGTAGGCGCCCGCCTGCTGACAGGTCGAGCTGTCGGCCTCGATCGTGCGGTGGGCGTACGCGGTGATGGGCCGGGTGAACCCGGCGGACCCGAACGCCGTGTCCTGGTAGCCGCACTGCGCGTTGGAGCCGTCCTGCAGGCTGACCTTGATGCCGTCGCCGTACTCCACCTTGCCGCCGGCCTTGGGGACGGCGACGACGGACACGTACGCGTTCTGCTTCGCGTCCAGATCGACCCGGTAGTAGAGCTTGCCGTCCTTCTTGATGCTGTCGCGGTAGCTCTGACCGGCCTTCAACTGCTGGGCGTCCAGGCTGGATGCGGCGCCCTTGACCTGCGTGGCGCCACCGTCGAAGGCGTACGGGTCGTCGCCGGCCGCCCATGCCGCGCCCGGCAGCACCGCGGCCGTGAACACCGCCGCCGCACCCGCCGCCGCGACCAGGGACCCGGCCGCCCGCATCCTCCCGTGCTGCCTCTTCACGCGCCTGTTCACGCGCCTCTCCTCGTGTCCGTAGCCGTCCCGCCCCGTACCCGCTTCACAACGAACACCGCCGCCGCGATCAGTACGACGGCGCCGCCCGCCGCCCCGGCGGCCCCGGTGACGGTCCATCCTGCCCCGCCCGTCCCTCCGCTGTCTGCGTGCGCGGACGATTCGCCCTGGTTGTCGGTCTTTCCGGCCACCCGCGCCGCGCCGTGTTCCGGCCCGGCCAGCTCCTCGCCGAGGACCGCGACCCGCAGGACCATGGCGATCTGCGGGTTCCGGGCGATCTCGGCGGCCTCGGCGCCGAGCGTGACGGCGATGTAGAAGCCGCCGGTGGTGTGCACCGAGACGACGTTGGAGTCGCTCTCGTACCGGTTGGTCCAGGCGACAGGCACCGTACCCATGCTCAGCGCGGCGGGACGGCCGTCGTACGTGGTCTGGGAGCCGAACTCTCCGGTCCCGCCGCCGACAGGGTGGCGCGCCGGCGTGTAGACCTGCGTGCCGCCGTATGAACTCACCGACGAAGAGCCGTCGACGGTGGGCTCGTTGGCGAACTCGACGTCGTAGCGCAGCTGCTGTCCCCAGCCGACCGGCACCTTGTACCAGAGGGTCTGCGAGGGCAGGAGCCGGTCGCGCCACACGCCCCGCCCGAGCTCCCGGGCGTCGTTGAAGCCGGTCCCGCCGCGGACGTCCTTCGGATCGCCGGTGGGCAGGACGGCTTCCTTGCCGCCGGCTCCGTACTCCGGCTGCGACTGCGCCGGAGTGACTCCGGCCCGCAGCGGCTTCTCGACGCCGAGGACCAGCTCCAGCGGCCAGCGGGCCGCGTCCGAGTCGGGCTTGCTGGTGCGCTCGACGACGAACCAGTAGCGGCCCGCCTTGTCGCAGGTCGAGTACCGCTTCTCGGTGGGGATGCGGGAGACGGCCGAAGTGAGCGGGACCGCTCCCTCGTTCTGGTGAAAGATCTCGCTGTCGGTCGCGCAGTTGCCCTCACCGCCGGCGTGGGCGTAGACCAGGGCGGTGCTCAGCTTGTCGACGGTGTCCACGGCCGCTCCGGGCTGCGGCACCGCCGTCGCCGAGAGATCCACCGTGGAGACGTCGTCCACGTCGACGGCGTAGTACCGCTTCTCGCCGGGCCCGATGGTGTCCAGGTACTGCCCCGGCACCAGTGCGGGCGCCCGGTCGCTCGTCGGGGTGCCCGCGATCTGCTCGCCCCGCAGCCGGTAGCCGTCCGCCGAGAGCCGTGCGGCCCGCTGGAGCTGGCGGGCGAGCGCGTCGGCGTCGGGCGCGTCGTAGTAACGGCCGTTGCCCGCCTCGGCGATGCACTCCAGCTGCTTGCGCGCCGCGCCCTTCACCTGGAAGCCGACGGTGTCGATCCGCAGTCCGATGCCGTCCTTGGCGAGCTGGGCGGCGACCTCGCAGGGCTTGGGGGTGCCGCAGGTGTCCTCGCCGTCGGAGATCAGCAGGATCGTGCGCGTGGCGATCGTTCCGCCGGAAGACCCGGGAAGGTCCTGGGCGGCCTTCTGGAGGGAGAGCCCGATGGGAGTGTCCCCGGTGGGCTTCAGCGCCGCGACGGCGGCCTTGAGCCCGGCCCGGTCCAGCGGCGCGACGGGCCGGACGAGCCGGGTGTCCGTGCATCCCTGGGGCCGGTCGGCGCCGTAGACCCGCAGTCCGGTGGGATGCCGGTCGGGCAGGCCGTCGACGACGGTCCCCACGGCGGTGCGCGCCGCCTCCATCCTCGTACGTCCCGAGCCGTCGTCGTCGCCCATGGAACCGGACGAGTCGAGCACCATCACCAGGCTGCCGGCCCCCGACGCCTCGCCCTCGCCCTCGCCCTCGGCCGCGGCCGCTCCCGGTGCCGGCGCGAGCAGAAGGGCGATCAACGCCCCCACCACCCAGCCGGTCGCTGTACGTCGCACTCTCACGCCGTTCCCCCTTGACCGCGATCACTCAACTTTGCTCTCGCAATCTAATGATTTGCGTAGGCGAACTCAAGAGAGGTGGTGTCACGGTCCTGAAACAGCGCGAAGCCCCGGCCGCTCGAACGCGGCCGGGGCTTCGCCCTCAGACAATGTGCGACTCAGACACCCGAACCTGCGGGCACGGAGTCGGTCGCCTCCGTCCACAGATCCTGCTCGGCGCGATCCGCCTGGATCTGGCGGTACACGAGGAGCCCGCCGATGGCGGCCAGTGCGACCAGGAGAAGCTTCTTCACCGCGCGACCTCGTCTTTCGTTGACGTAGGAGACTTCTGACGCCCACTCTACACACCGACCGATACCGATCGGTGACCTAGGCAGGGCCTGTGGCGTGAAATGCAATCGGCCCGAATGGGTGAACCGTCCGGGCCGCGCAACGCCGGAGGGCCACCAGGACCTCAACCAGCGGCTCCGTCCCCATCGGACCGCATCGGGACGACCGTCGATGTCGCCCTGCCCGGTTCGACTTCCCCCGCCCTCCCCCGGGAGCCTCCGGGCCTTCCCGCCGTGCGCTTGAGGAGGCGGAACACGAAGGGGACGGTCAACCAGACGTTCCCTGCCGTCCACAGCCAGAAGATGACCGCCTTGCCGGTCTCCCAGACGCCCCACTGCCCATCGGGGCCATCGAGCATGAACAGCAGGGCCGGCACCCACAGCCCCCAGCCCTTGGCCACTTCCTTGGCCTCGGCCTTGAGGGTCCCCACCGTGCTTCCCGCGCCATCCATGTCCACTCCGCTCGGCCGTCCCCGCTCCATCCGGCGACCTGCCGCCCTACATACCGAAGACCCCCAACCGTGACCGGTTGGGGGTCTTCATGCTGTGGGGCTAACAGGATTTGAACCTGTGGCCTCATCCTTATCAGGGATGCGCTCTAACCAACTGAGCTATAGCCCCGCCGCGCTCTGCGGTGTGTGTCCCGCGCGCTGACTCCTGAAGATTAGCGCACGTGGGGGCCAGTCCCAAAATCGGTTCCTCGGCCCCCACCGCGGCGCTACTCGTCCTCGGCCAGCGTCAGCTCCACGCCGCCCACGAAACCGGCGGACAGGTTGTAGATGAACGCCCCGAGGGTCGCCAGCGCGGTCATCAGGACCACGTCGATCACGGCGATCACCGAGGTGAACATGAGCACACGCGGCAGCGAGAGGAACGACTGCAGATCGAAGCCGTTGGACTCGTTCGAGCCCGTCGCCTCGCTGATCGTGCCGCCGACGGTCGAGAAGACGCCCATGGCGTCCATGACCATCCACAGCACCGAGGCCGCCACGACCGTGCAGACGCCCAGCGCGATGGAGAGCAGGAAGCTCACCTTCATCACCGACCACGGGTCGGCCTTGGCCACCCGCAGCCGCGCCTTGCGCGTACGGGGCGTGGTGCGGGCCCCCGTACGCGGACGGCGCACCGCGCCGGTGTTCTGACCGCCGGCGTCCGGCGCCTGAGCGCCGTACGCCTGCGGCGGGTGGTAGGGCCCGCTCGGCTGCTGCGCTCCCGCGCGATCGCCGGGCAGCGGCCCGTTGTACGTCTCATACGAGGGCCCCTGCCCTCGGGTGTCCGTCACCGCAACCCCCTGGGAGTCCGTGGCGGAACCACGGGCACCGTTCGCTCCAGCAGAAGCTCCGGCAGCCGCCGAACCGGCGCCCGTGGATCCACTCACGCTCTACTCCTCGTGCTCCCCGGCCGAGGGCTGGGTGCCCTCGGCTGCCTCGACCGCGATCGCGGCCTCGACTCCATCGCCGTCCGCGGCAGCTTCGACCTCTTCGGCCTCGCTGCCCGCTTCGGCGTTCCGTGCGATGCCGACGACGGCATCGCGCTTGCCCAGGTTGATCAGCTGGACGCCCATGGTGTCACGGCCGGTCTCCCTGACTTCGTTGACGCGCGTACGAATCACACCGCCGGACAGCGTGATGGCGAGGATCTCATCCGTCTCCTCGACCACCAGCGCGCCCACGAGCGAGCCGCGGTCCTCCACGATCTTGGCGGCCTTGATACCGAGGCCACCGCGACCCTGGACGCGGTACTCGTCGACGTTGGTCCGCTTCGCGTACCCACCGTCGGTGGCGGTGAAGACGAACGTACCCGGCCTGACGACATTCATCGAGAGCAGCTCGTCGCCCTCGCGGAAACTCATGCCCTTGACGCCGGACGTCGCCCGTCCCATCGGACGGAGCGCGTCGTCCGTCGCGGTGAACCGGATCGACTGCGCCTTCTTGCTGATGAGCAGCAGATCGTCCTCCGCGGACACCAGCTCCGCACCGATCAGCTCGTCGTCGCTGCCGCCCTCGGTCTCCCGGAGGTTGATCGCGATGACGCCACCGGAACGCGGCGAGTCGTAGTCCTTCAGCGCGGTCTTCTTCACCAGACCGGCCTTGGTGGCGAGCACCAGGTACGGGGCGGCCTCGTAGTCGCGGATCGCGAGGATCTCGGCGATCTGCTCGTCCGGCTGGAAGGCCAGCAGGTTGGCGACGTGCTGACCGCGCGCGTCCCGGCCGGCGTCCGGAAGCTCGTACGCCTTGGCCCGGTAGACCCGGCCCTTGTTGGTGAAGAAGAGCAGCCAGTGGTGGGTCGTGGAGACGAAGAAGTGGTCGACGATGTCGTCCTGCTTCAGCTTCGTACCGCGCACGCCCTTGCCGCCGCGCTTCTGCGAGCGGTAGTCCTCGGTCTTCGTCCGCTTCACATAGCCGCCACGCGTGATGGTGACGACGATGTCCTCCTCGGCGATGAGGTCCTCGATGGACATGTCACCGTCGAAGGGCACCAATTTGGAGCGGCGGTCGTCGCCGAACTTGTCGACGAGCAGCGCCAGCTCCTCGCTGACGATCTGACGCTGACGCTCCTCGGAGGCGAGGATCGCGTTGTACTCGTTGATCTTCGCCTGGAGCTCGTCGTGCTCGGCGACGATCTTCTGGCGCTCCAGGGCGGCGAGTCGGCGCAGCTGCATCTCGAGGATGGCGTTGGCCTGGATCTCGTCGATCTGCAGCAGACCCATCAGGCCCTCGCGCGCGACCTCGACCGTGTCGCTGCGCCGGATGAGCGCGATGACCTCGTCGATCGCGTCCAGCGCCTTGAGCAGACCGCGCAGGATGTGGGCGCGCTCCTCGGCCTTGCGTAGCCGGAAGCGGGTCCGGCGCACGATGACCTCGATCTGGTGCGTCACCCAGTGGCGGATGAACGCGTCCAGGGAGAGCGTGCGCGGCACACCGTCGACGAGCGCCAGCATGTTCGCGCCGAAGTTCGTCTGCAGGTCGGTGTGCTTGTACAGGTTGTTGAGGACGACCTTGGCGACGGCGTCGCGCTTGAGCACGATGACGAGCCGCTGGCCGGTACGGGACGAGGTCTCGTCGCGGACGTCGGCGATGCCGCCGATCTTGCCGTCCTTCACCAGGTCGGCGATCTTCTGCGCGAGGTTGTCCGGGTTGGTCTGGTACGGAAGCTCCGTGACCACCAGGCACTGGCGGTTCTGGATCTCCTCGACCTCGACGACCGCGCGCATCGTGATGGAGCCACGACCGGTGCGGTACGCCTCCTCGATGCCCTTGCGGCCCACGACCAGCGCGCCGGTCGGGAAGTCCGGGCCCTTGATCCGCTCGATGAGCGCGTCGAGCAGCTCCTCGTGCGTGGCCTCCGGGTGCTCCAGCGCCCACTGGGCACCGGCCGCGACCTCGCGCAGGTTGTGCGGCGGGATGTTGGTCGCCATACCGACCGCGATACCGGCCGAGCCGTTGACGAGCAGGTTCGGGAAGCGCGCCGGCAGGACCGTCGGCTCCTGGTTACGGCCGTCGTAGTTGTCCTGGAAGTCGACGGTCTCCTCGTCGATGTCCCGGAGCATCTCCATGGCCAGGGGCATCATCTTGCACTCGGTGTACCGCATGGCGGCGGCCGGGTCGTTGCCCGGGGAACCGAAGTTGCCGTTGGAGTCCACCAGCGGCAGCCGCATCGACCAGGGCTGGGCGAGGCGGACGAGCGCGTCGTAGATGGAGGAGTCGCCGTGCGGGTGGTACGTACCCATGACGTCGCCGACGACGCGGGCGCACTTGTAGAAGCCCTTCTCGGGCCGGTAGCCGCCGTCGTACATCGCGTACAGCACGCGCCGGTGCACGGGCTTGAGGCCGTCCCGGACGTCGGGCAGCGCACGCGACACGATGACGGACATCGCGTAGTCGAGGTACGAGCGCTGCATCTCGGTCTCGAGCCCGACGGGCTCGATGCGCAGCACCGGCTCTTCTTCTTCAGTGGTCACAGGGGGGTTCTCGTCGGCCATTGCTGGTCGTCAGTCCTTTCGTACGGTCAGCTGAGACCGACTCAGATGTCGAGGAAGCGAACGTCCTTGGCGTTGCGCTGGATGAACGAACGCCGGGCCTCGACGTCCTCACCCATCAGCACCGAGAACAGGTCGTCCGCCTGGGCCGCGTCGTCCAGGGTCACCTGGCCGAGGACACGGTGGTCCTGGTCCATGGTGGTGACGCGCAGCTCCTCGGCGTTCATCTCGCCCAGACCCTTGAAGCGCTGGATCGAGTCTTCCTTGATCCGCTTGCCGTTCCGCTTGCCCAGCTCGACCAGCGCGTCGCGCTCACGGTCCGAGTACGCGTACTCGAAGTCGTCCCGGCCCCACTTGATCTTGTAGAGCGGCGGACGGGAGAGGTAGACGTGACCGGCCTCGACCAGCGGACGCATGAAGCGGAAGAGGAAGGTCAGCAGCAGGGTGTTGATGTGCTGACCGTCGACGTCGGCGTCCGCCATCAGAATGATCTTGTGATAGCGGAGCTTCTCGATGTCGAAGTCCTCGTGGACTCCGGTGCCGAAGGCCGAGATCAGCGCCTGGACCTCGGTGTTCTGCAGGATCTTGTCGATCCGCGCCTTCTCGACGTTCAGGATCTTGCCGCGGATCGGCAGGATGGCCTGGTACATCGGGTTACGGCCGGACTTGGCCGAGCCGCCGGCGGAGTCACCCTCGACGATGAAGATCTCGCACTTGGTGGGGTCGTTCGACTGGCAGTCGCTCAGCTTGCCCGGGAGCGACGCCGACTCCAGCAGGCCCTTGCGGCGGGTCAGGTCGCGCGCCTTGCGGGCCGCCACGCGCGCGGTGGCCGCCTGGATGGACTTGCGGATGATGTCCGCGGCCTCGACCGGGTTGCGGTCGAACCAGTCGTTGAGGTGCTCGTGGACGATCTTCTGGACGAAGGTCTTGGCCTCCGTGTTGCCCAGCTTCGTCTTCGTCTGGCCCTCGAACTGCGGCTCGCCCAGCTTGACCGAGATGATCGCCGTCAGACCCTCGCGGATGTCCTCACCCGTGAGGTTGTCGTCCTTCTCACGCAGCAGCTTCTTGTCCCGCGCGTAGCGGTTCACCAGGCCCGTCAGCGCGGCCCGGAAGCCCTCCTCGTGCGTACCGCCCTCATGCGTGTGGATCGTGTTCGCGAAGGAGTACACGCCCTCGCTGTACTGCGAGTTCCACTGCATCGCGATCTCGACCGAGAGCGTGCGCTCCTTGTCCTCGGCCTCGACGTCGATGACGGTCGGGTGGATCAGCTCGCCCTTGCGCGAGTTGAGGTACTTCACGAAGTCGACGATGCCGCCCTCGTAGTGGTACTTCACCGTGCGCGCGGTGGGCTCGGCGGCCGCCTCGGCGTCCGGGTCGTCGGCGCCGACGGTCGCCTTCGCGGACTCGCGCTCGTCGGTGAGGGCGATGGTGAGGCCCTTGTTGAGGAACGCCATCTCCTGGAAGCGGCGCGAGAGCGTCTCGAAGGAGTACTCGGTCGTCTCGAAGATGTCCGGGTCGGACCAGAACGTGACCGAGGTGCCGGTCTCGTCGGTCTCCTCGTGCTGCGCGAGGGGCGCGGTCGGGACGCCCATCTTGTAATCCTGCGTCCAGCGGTGGCCGTCGGTCTTGATCTCCACCGAGACCTTGGTGGACAGGGCGTTGACGACGGAGACGCCGACGCCGTGCAGACCGCCGGAGACCGCGTAGCCGCCGCCGCCGAACTTGCCGCCCGCGTGGAGGACCGTGAGCACGACCTCGACGGCCGGCTTGCCCTCGGAGGGGACGATGCCGACGGGGATGCCGCGGCCGTTGTCGACGACGCGGACGCCGCCGTCGGCCAGGATCGTCACGTCGATGGTGTCCGCGTGGCCGGCCAGGGCCTCGTCGACGGAGTTGTCGACGACCTCCTGCACCATGTGGTGCAGTCCGCGCTCACCGGTGGACCCGATGTACATGCCGGGTCGCTTGCGGACCGCGTCCAGACCCTCGAGGACGGTGATCGCGCTGGCGTCGTACGACGCAGCGTTGGCGGACGGAATGTTCTCGTTGGGGTTGCCGGAATCGGCCACGAAGCGCCCTTTCTGGCACAGCACAGGCCGTTCTCCGGGCATACGGGAGCGGCTGCGTCGTTCGACTTGTTCCGCGGGGTGGCGGGATTGTCTACCAGTCTACCGGTAGCGCCGACACGAATGGGGGTTTGCCGGTACCTGAGTCCGCATGTGCCGCCCTGGGCGGGAGCGAGACGACTCCCCATATCCAGGGAGGGGCTCCAAAGGGCTCTGACGGCCACCCAGCGCTTCGGGCCGTAGCGCGGCGTGGGCATCACCACCGCGACCGTCGTGGGCAACTGTTCCACTGGGCGGTGCCCGCCCACCCTCCGCCTGTCCCGCCCCGCTGTGGGCATACGTTCCGCCGGGGCTGGGGGTCCCCCCGGACGAAGTCTGGGGGAGGGTGGGCACAGCGGAACGGCGCCCTTGCGGGCGCGCTCCGCACGTGTACCGGCACCACGAGGGCCCGCTCTGCTGGGGCCTGGACCACTGGGACCCGCACTACAGCAGCCGCCCCGCCCGGCGCTCTAGCCGTACGTGTCCCCAGGTCCCACGGACCCGGGCGCCCGCAGCGGCCCGTACCCCTTGCGCGGACCACCCGGCCCCAAGACCTTGATCACCCGCACCGTCCCGTGCCCCAGGTCCTCGTTCAGCCGCGCCACCAGCCTCGGCGCCAACAGCCGAAGCTGTGTCGCCCACGCCGTCGAGTCGCACTGCACGGTCAGCACCCGCTCCTCCGGCGCCTCGTCGTACTTCAGCGGTACGCAGTGCTTCGCCAGGTCCTCGCCCACGATCTGCGGCCAGCGCCCCATGACCCCGCCCACCGCCGCCGGCGTCTCCCAGCCGCGCTCGGTGATGAGCCGGTTGATCGCGGCGCCGAGCCCGACCGGGTCGCGCCCGTCGGCGTGGGCGCCCGAGCGCAGCCCGCCGCCGCGCCGGGCCTGCTTCTTCTGCTGAGCCGCGGCGCCCCGCGCCTTCGCCTGCTCCTTCGCCGCACGCAGCGCGACCCGCGCGAGATCCACACCCGACGGCTCGGCCGCCTTGGAGGCCTGGGGAACCCCGGCCTGAGGGATCTGGGCCTGGGGGCTCTCGTTCTCGCTCACGACCTCACAGCCTCTCCACCGAACCCCCCGCGACCGAGTACCGGACCCCCGCCAGCACCCCCGGCACGTCGTCGTCCACCGCCGCCGTCACCAGCACCTGCTCGCCCGGAGCCACCAGCTCCGCGAGCCGCTCCCGGCGGCGCGCGTCCAGCTCCGCGAAGACGTCGTCGAGGACGAGCACCGGCTCGTTCCCCTCGGCCCGCAGCAGGTCGTAGGAGGCCAGCCGCAGCGCCAGCGCGTACGACCAGGACTCCCCGTGACTCGCGTACCCCTTCGCCGGCAGATCGCCGAGCTTGAGCAGCAGCTCGTCCCGGTGCGGCCCGACCAGCGTCACGCCGCGCTCGATCTCCTGCTTGCGCACCTCCTCGAGCGCGGAGATCAGCTGCTCGTACAGCTCCTCACGGGTGTGCCCGGGGCCCGGCGCGGACGGCCGGTACTCCAGCAGAATCGGCCCGCCACCCGGCGCCAGCTGCTCGTACGCCTTGTCGGCCAGCGGCTGCAGTTCGGCGATCAGATCCAGCCGCTGCGCCAGCAGCTCGGCGCCCGCGCGCGCCAGATGCTGGTCCCACACGTCCAACGTCGACAGGTCCATGCCACGGCCGCCGTGCCGCCGTGCCATCGCGGCGGACTTCAGCAGGGTGTTGCGCTGCTTGAGCACGCGCTCGTAGTCGGAGCGCACACCCGCCATGCGCGGCGAGCGCGCCGTGATCAGCTCGTCGAGGAAGCGTCGGCGCTCCCCGGGATCACCCTTGATCAGGGCCAGATCCTCCGGAGCGAACAGCACGGTCCGTACGATCCCCAGGACGTCACGCGGCCTGACCTGCGAGGACCTGTTGATACGGGCACGGTTGGCCCGGCCCGGGTTGAGCTCCAGCTCGACCAGCTGGGAGCGCTCGCCCTGGGTGACCGCGGCGCGGATGATCGCCCGGTCCGCCCCCATCCGTACCAGCGGGGCGTCCGAGGCGACGCGGTGGCTGCCGAGGGTGGCGAGATAGCCGACGGCCTCGACCAGATTGGTCTTGCCCTGGCCGTTGGCGCCCACGAAAGCCGTGACGCCCGGATCGAGCGGGACCTCGACCCGGGCGTAGGAGCGGAAGTCGGCCAGCGACAGATGCGTGACATGCATGGTGTACGCCGACCTTCCCCCGGCTGCTGTGCACCGAGGGGTGCACAGCCTGTGGATTACTTCTTGGACTCGACCGCGTGGCCACCGAACTGGTTGCGCAGTGCGGCGATCATCTTCATCTGCGGGGAGTCGTCCTGACGCGAGGCGAACCGCGCGAACAGCGAGGCGGTGATCGCGGGCAGCGGCACCGCGTTGTCGATCGCGGCCTCCACCGTCCAGCGGCCCTCGCCGGAGTCCTGCGCGAAGCCGCGGAGCTCGTCCAGGTGCTCGTCCTCGTCCAGCGCGTTGACCGCCAGGTCCAGCAGCCAGGAACGGATGACCGTCCCCTCCTGCCAGGAGCGGAAGACCTCGCGCACGTCCGTGACGGAGTCGACCTTCTCCAGGAGCTCCCAGCCCTCGGCGTACGCCTGCATCATGGCGTACTCGATGCCGTTGTGGACCATCTTCGCGAAGTGACCCGCGCCGACCTTGCCCGCGTGCACCGAGCCGAACTCGCCCTCGGGCTTGAGCGCGTCGAAGATCGGCTGGACCCGCGCCACGTGCTCGGCGTCGCCGCCGTACATCAGCGCGTAGCCGTTCTCCAGGCCCCAGACACCGCCGGAGACGCCGCAGTCGACGAAGCCGATGCCCTTGGCCGCGAGCTCCTCGGCGTGCTTCTCGTCGTCGGTCCAGCGGGAGTTCCCTCCGTCCACGACGATGTCACCGGGGGAGAGTAGTTCCGCCAGCTCGTCGATGGTGGACTGGGTCGCGGCACCCGCCGGGACCATGACCCACACGACGCGCGGACCCTTGAGCTTGCCCACAAGCTCTTCGAGGCTGTGGACATCGGCGAGGTCCGGGTTGCGGTCGTATCCGATGACGGTGTGGCCTGCGCGGCGGATGCGCTCACGCATGTTGCCGCCCATCTTGCCGAGACCGACGAGACCGAGCTCCATCAGAGATTCCTTAAGCGTCGTGTGCGGTTTACCCGGGTCCGAGCCTACGCCCGGACCCGGGTGCACACCTGTGGGGTCAGCCGCTCAGTCGACGCCCACCAATGAGCTGTCAGCCGCTCAGGCGAACCGGCATGATCAGGTACTTGTACGCCTCGTCCGCCTCGGCGTCGACGGCCGGCTTGCCGCTCAGCAGCGCGGGCTTCGTGGACGTCGTGAACGAGAGCTGGGCGACCGGGGAGTCGATCGCGCTCAGGCCGTCCAGCAGGAAGGTCGGGTTGAAGGCGATCGAGATGTCGTCGCCCTCCAGCTGCGCGTCCACACGCTCCACAGCCTGTGCATCGTCGCTGGAGCCGGCCTCGAGGATCAGCACGCCCTGCTCGAAGCTGAGGCGGACCGGGGTGTTGCGCTCGGCCACCAGGGCCACACGCTTGACGGCCTCGACGAACGGGGCGGTCTCGATCACCGCGACCGAGTTGAACTCGGTGGGGAACAGCGTCCGGTACTTCGGCAGGTCGCCCTCGAGCAGCCGGGTGGTGGTGCGGCGGCCCGCGCCCTCGAAGCCGATCAGCCCCTCGCCCTTGCCGGAGCCGGAGAGCGCCAGGGTGACCGTGTCACCGCTGGTGAGCGCCTTGGCGGTGTCCAGGAGCGTCTTGGCGGGCACCAGGGCGACGGCCGAGGCGTCCGGGGACTCCGGCTTCCACAGGAACTCGCGGACCGCGAAGCGGTAGCGGTCGGTGGAGGCCAGGGTGACCGTGTCGCCCTCGATCTCGATGCGGACACCGGTGAGGACGGGCAGCGTGTCGTCGCGGCCCGCGGCGATGGCGACCTGGGCGGCGGCGGAGGCGAAGACCTCACCGGGCACGGTGCCGGTCGCGGTGGGCATCTCCGGCAGTGCCGGGTACTCCTCCACAGGCAGGGTGTGGAGGGTGAAGCGGGAGGAGCCGCAGACCACGGTCGCCCGTACACCGTCTGTGGAAATCTCCACCGGACGGTTGGGCAGGGCGCGGCAGATGTCGGCGAGCAGGCGGCCGGAGACCAGGACGGTGCCGTCCTCCTCGACCTCCGCCTCGACGGAGACACGGGCCGAGACCTCGTAGTCGAAGCTCGAGAAGCTCAGCGCGCCGTCCTCGGCCTTCAGCAGAAGGCCCGCGAGTACGGGCGCCGGCGGACGGGCCGGGAGGCTGCGGGCCACCCAGGCCACCGCCTCGGCGAGTACGTCGCGCTCCACCCGGATCTTCACCGGAACCGCCTCCTGCTTGTTGCTGGCTCTTCGTCGACTGCGGGAACCAGTCTGACGTACGCCGCCGACACTCGGTGCTGCTCGGGGTCAAGTCGCGACAAGAGGCCGCCGAGGCTCCGGCGCCGAGTTGTGCACAGGTCCCACTTCGAAGCGGATTCCGGGCTAACTCTATGTGGGAGTAGTAGTAGGGCCTGTGGAAACCGTGGATAACGCCATATGCGCAGGTCAACGTCGGTTTTTTGTCCACTGCCCCTGTGGGTGGACCCGGTGGACAACCGGGGTGTTCTGTGGACACCCGAAAGTTCTGCACACCCGGTACACAGGCAACCTGGAGTTCTCCCCAGTGCTGTCCCCAGCTTTACCCACGTTCCCCACAGCCCAATCGTCTCCCTTGGTGTGACCGCTTTCACTCGACGCGGTGATGCCGGGTGTTTCGTTGCCGAACAGTGGACAGCGGTGTGGAGAAGCTGTGGGCAACCGACGGCAGCCTGTGGGCCGCCGGTGGACAACCGAGAGGACCCCCTGTGGACGAAAGATTCGTCCACAACCTGTGGATCAAGGTTGCCAACAAATCCACACCCATCTGACCTGGAGTGATGACCCCTCAGCCGGATGGCCTGTGGATGCGATCCGGATAACTTCGCAGTCCCCACCCTGTGGACGGAAGATCATCCCCCAATCTGTGGAGAACGTGCCACCCGCTCCACGGATTCGAACAGCCCGGCTGTGCACACCCGTGTGGGAAACGGCGAAGGGCGCCCCGGGAGGTGTCCCGGAGCGCCCTTCGGAGGGTGCGGAGCGGCTCTCAGCCGCGTTCGCGAGCTGTCTGAGTGGCCGCCTCAGCCGTTCTTGATGCGGTTGGTCAGCTCGGTGACCTGGTTGTAGATCGAGCGCCGCTCGGCCATCAGCGCGCGGATCTTCCGGTCCGCGTGCATCACCGTCGTGTGGTCCCGGCCGCCGAACTGCGCGCCGATCTTCGGCAGCGACAGATCCGTCAGCTCCCGGCACAGATACATGGCGATCTGGCGGGCCGTCACCAGGACCCGGCTGCGCGAGGACCCGCAGAGGTCCTCCACCGTGAGCCCGAAGTAGTCGGCCGTGGCCGCCATGATGGCCGGCGCCGTGATCTCCGGCGCCGAGTCCTCGCCGCCCGGGATCAGGTCCTTGAGGACGATCTCGGTCAGCCCCAGGTCCACCGGCTGGCGGTTGAGGCTGGCGAAGGCGGTGACGCGGATCAGCGCACCCTCCAGCTCACGGATGTTCCGCGAGATCCGCGAGGCGATGAACTCCAGTACCTCCGGCGGCGCGTTGAGCTGCTCCTGCACCGCCTTCTTGCGCAGGATCGCGATCCGCGTCTCCAGCTCCGGCGGCTGCACATCGGTCGTCAGGCCCCACTCGAAGCGGTTGCGCAGCCGGTCCTCCAGGGTCATCAGCTGCTTGGGCGGCCGGTCCGAGGAGAGCACGATCTGCTTGTTCGCGTTGTGGAGCGTGTTGAAGGTGTGGAAGAACTCCTCCTGCGTCGACTCCTTGCTCGCGAGGAACTGGATGTCGTCGACCAGCAGGATGTCCACATCGCGGTACCGCTTGCGGAAGGTGTCGCCCTTGCCGTCGCGGATCGAGTTGATGAACTCGTTGGTGAACTCCTCCGAGCTCACGTACCGCACCCGCGTGCCCGGGTAGAGGCTCCGCGCGTAGTGCCCGATCGCATGCAGCAGATGCGTCTTGCCGAGGCCCGACTCCCCGTAGATGAAGAGCGGGTTGTACGCCTTCGCCGGAGCCTCGGCCACCGCGACGGCGGCGGCGTGCGCGAATCGGTTCGAGGAACCGATGACGAAGGTGTCGAAGAGGTACTTGGGGTTCAGTCGCGCGTGCTGCTCGCCGGGAGCCCCCGACGCGGAACCCTGCCCGGAGGCGCCACCGCCCACAGGACCCGACACCGGGCCGCCGGGGCGGTGCCCCGGGCCGCCGCCCTGACGCGGAGAGTCGGGCAGGTCGGCCCGCTCCGGCCGCTGCGGCTGGTCGTAGCCGGGCGGCCGCTCGTCGTACCGCGGCTGCTGGGGCTGCTGCGTGCGCGGGCCCGTGTACGGATCGCGCTCCTGGAACGAGCCGAGCCGCGGCTGCTGCCAGGACAGGTCGTCCTGGGTGCGCGGCCAGGAGCCCGGGTCGGGGCGCTGCTGCTGGTAGTCCGGGTAGGCGGGGCGCGCCGTGGGCAGGCCGTCGTCGGGCATGGGCCGGTGGCCGTATCCGTCGTACTTGTCGTACGGCTCCGCCGGCGGCCGCTCGTCGTAGCGCGGCGGCTGCTGGACCGGAGGGGCGAGGGGGGTCGGCTCACCGACCGAGTCGTCGACGGTGATCGCGATCCGGATCGGGCGGCCGCACTCGCGGCTCAGGGTCTCGCTGATCAGCGGAGCCAGGCGTCCCTCGAGAACCCGCTTGCCCCATTCGTTGGGGACGGCGAGCAGTGCGGTGTCGGCAACCAGCGCGAGAGGCTGGCAGCGCTCGATCCACTGCTTGTCCTTGGGCTCGATGCCCTGCTGGCCTTCTCCGAGGAGCTGCTCGAGCACGCGTGGCCACACTGCGGCAAGATCGGCAGGTACGTCAGCCACAGGGCACGCTTTCTCGCAGGTCCCACGAATGTGTGGTTCTCGGGACAGTGGGTCGAAGTTCCGTCGAGGACAGGTAAGGACAGAACGGAAAAAGATTGAGGAGTCCAGCCACGGTAGTCGCGGCGGCTGACCTCGTTCAAGTTGTTGTCCACAGCCTGTGCACAATGGACCCCGGTGATCGGTCGGTTTGACCGGATGGCGTAGCCGCGCGTACCGTAACCAGGTCGAGTTGTCGATGGCTGCTGCCGCCTGCCTCCGATGGGCAAAGATCACGGTCTGTGATCGTGAAGCGGTGCACTCGGGCGTATTGCGAGCTACTCGTGGGCGCACGGTGACAGCCAGGCGATGTCCCGCCATCTACGAATCATTTCTGGAGCCCCCGAGTGAGCAAGCGCACCTTCCAGCCGAACAACCGTCGCCGCGCCAAGACCCACGGCTTCCGCCTGCGGATGCGTACGCGTGCCGGTCGCGCCATCCTGGCGAACCGCCGTTCCAAGGGTCGCTCGAGCCTGTCCGCCTGATCCGCTTAAACAGGTCATGACGTGCTGCCTACCGAGAATCGGCTGAGGCGGCGCGAGGACTTCGCAACCGCGGTACGCCGAGGGCGCCGGGCCGGTCGCCCGCTCCTCGTCGTCCACCTGAACAGCGGTGCAACGAACCCGCACGCGCCTGGGGAGAGCGCTTCCCCGGCACGTGCGGGTTTCGTCGTGAGCAAGGCCGTGGGCGGTGCCGTCGTACGCAACCAGGTAAAGCGACGCCTGCGCCATCTCGTCCGCGAACGACTGTCCGAGCTGCCCCCCGGTAGCCTTGTGGTCGTACGGGCATTGCCCGGAGCCGGCGACGCCGATCACGCACAGCTGGCCCGAGACCTGGACACCGCTCTTCAGCGGCTCCTGGGAGGGGGCACGCGATGAAGTACCCGCTGCTGGCTCTCATCAAGCTGTACCAGTGGACGATCAGCCCGCTCCTCGGGCCCGTCTGCCGGTACTACCCGTCGTGTTCCCACTATGGATTCACGGCCATCGACCGGCATGGCGCGATCAAGGGCACAGCCCTGACCGCCTGGCGCATCCTGCGGTGCAATCCGTGGTCGCCCGGCGGCGTGGACCACGTGCCTCCGCGCAAGCGTCCGCGCTGGCATGAACTGCTGCGGAACGCGCTACGTGGCGACAAGGGCGGGTCCACCGCCGAGACGAGCCCGGCCGCAGAGACCTCGCCCAATGCTCAAGGAGCCTGATTAGTGGACACGATTGCCAATTTCTTCAGCTTCATCACCACACCTGTCTCATGGGTGATCGTCCAGTTCCACAAGTTGTATGGGGCGATCTTCGGTCCTGACACGGGCTGGGCCTGGGGCCTGTCGATCGTGTCCCTCGTGGTGCTGATCCGTATCTGTCTGATCCCGCTCTTCGTGAAGCAGATCAAGTCGACGCGGAACATGCAGGCGCTCCAGCCGAAGATGAAGGCGATTCAGGAGCGCTACAAGAGCGACAAGCAGCGTCAGTCCGAAGAGATGATGAAGCTGTACAAGGAGACGGGCACCAACCCGCTCTCCTCGTGCCTTCCCATCCTGGCGCAGTCGCCGTTCTTCTTCGCCCTGTACTCGGTGCTGTCCCACATCGCCGAGGGCAAGACGATCGGCGTCATCGATCAGCCACTGCTCGAGAGTGCCCGCCAGGCGCACATCTTCGGCGCTCCGCTGGCCGCCACCTTCACCGACAGCGCCGCTGAGGTCGCCGCCCTCGACGCCTCGCTGACCTCGGTCCGCATCGTCACCGCGGTCATGATCATCATGATGTCGGCCTCGCAGTTCTACACGCAGCGCCAGCTGATGATGAAGAACGTCGACCTCTCGGTGAAGACGCCGTACATGCAGCAGCAGAAGATGCTCATGTACATCTTCCCGGTGATCTTCGCCGTCATGGGCATCAACTTCCCCGTCGGTGTTCTCGTCTACTGGCTGACCACCAACGTGTGGACCATGGGCCAGCAGATGTACGTGATCAGCCAGAACCCCACCCCGGGCAGCAAGGCCCAGGACGCCTACCTCCAGCGCCTGCTGAAGAGCGTCGGCTCGCACGGTGAGGTCCGCGGTCGTCGTCGGAAGAACATTGTCAAGGCCATCGTCGCCAAGGGCGCCGATCGCAACGAGAACGAGCGCCGCTTCTTCTCGGGTCTGGCCAAGGCCGGCTTCGCGCCCCAGACCGACGGCACCGTGATCAAGAGCGACACCGTCGCCGCCGAGGTCGAGGGCGGTGCCGCCGCCAAGCGTCAGCAGCCCAAGCGCCAGACCAAGGCCAAGCGTCAGGCCGCGGCCCAGCACTCCACGGCGAAGGCCGAGGACGTCGCGGATTCCGAGGAGCCCGGCGAGAAGCCCACCACCTCGCTGGAGAAGAAGCCGCAGGACGAGGCCAAGAGCGAGGCCAAGGACTCGGCGGAGGGCGACAAGCCCGCGCGCCCGAGCCGGGCCAACTCCGGCGGCAATCGTCAGGCCAAGTCCGGTCAGCGCAAGGGCCAGCAGCGCCCGAAGCACCCGTCGTCCAAGAAGTAGAAGGAGTCCATCCGTGACGGAAGGCACCATCTCCGCCGCCGCCGAGGGTGGCGACACCCTGACCCGCCTCGAGCAGGAGGGTGAGATCGCGGCTGACTACCTCGAGGGTCTGCTCGACATCGCCGACCTCGACGGCGACATCGACATGGACGTCGAGGCGGACCGTGCGGCGGTCTCGATCGTCAGCGACTCGAGCAGCCGGGACCTGCAGAAGCTCGTGGGCCGTGACGGCGAGGTGCTGGAGGCGCTCCAGGAGCTGACCCGCCTGGCCGTGCACCGGGAGACCGGTGACCGTAGCCGGCTGATGCTCGACATCGCCGGGTTCCGCGCCAAGAAGCGCGCGGAGCTCGCCGAGATCGGTGCCAAGGCCGCGTCCGAGGTGAAGTCGACCGGCGAGCCGGTCAAGCTGGACCCGATGACGCCGTTCGAGCGCAAGGTCGTGCACGACGCGGTCGCCGCGGCCGGTCTGCGCAGCGAGTCCGAGGGCGAGGAGCCGCAGCGCTTCGTCGTCGTACTCCCTGCCTGACCCCTCTCGCAGTGTCGGCCCCGTCTGCTCGCAGGCGGGGCCGATCTTGTCAGCCTGATAGTCAGCCACCACAGTGCGCTCGCACCTATGTGTGCGGTGCGGAAGGACGGTTCCCGTGACGGAGGCAGCGGAGCTCCCCCCTGCGCCCGAACAGGCGCGGACGGTATTCGGTGAGTTCTTCCCGGAGGCCGTCCGGTACGCGGAGCTCCTCGCGGACGCGGGCGTCAAGCGTGGGCTGATCGGCCCGCGTGAGGTTCCCCGGCTGTGGGAGAGGCACCTGCTGAACTGTGCGGTGCTCTCCGAGGTGGTGCCCGAGGGCGTCACCGTGTGCGACGTCGGCTCGGGCGCCGGGCTGCCCGGTATCCCCCTGGCCCTCGTACGGCCGGACCTGAAGATCACGCTCCTGGAGCCGCTGCTCCGCCGTACGAACTTCCTCCAGGAGGTCGTGGAGCTGCTGGGTCTGGACCATGTCACCGTGGTGCGCGGCCGTGCCGAGGAGATGCTCGGCAAGCTTCCGCCCGTGCATGTCGTGACCGCTCGCGCCGTGGCGCCGCTGGACCGGCTGGCCGGCTGGGGAGTCCCGCTGCTGCGTCCGTACGGAGAGATGCTGGCACTCAAGGGCGACACGGCCGAGGAGGAGATCGACGGCGCCCGCGCCGCGCTCTCCAAGCTCGGTGTGGTGGGGACCTCCGTGGTCCAGGTCGGCGAGGGCATCGTGGATCCCCTGTCGACCGTCGTCCGGGTGGAGGTCGGTGAGAGCCCGGGTGGTGTGAGGTTCGCCGCAAAACGCGCCAAGGCCGCCCGTCCCAGCCGCACCCGTCGTCGTCGCTGAGCCGTCAATACGACGTGACTGAGTCGTCAATGCGGCGCGACTGAGCCGTACAAGCTGCCATACGTACGTATTTCGGAGTGTCGAGCAGTCCTGGGTGAGCGGCGCGTGCATCGTGTTTCACGTGAAACGTCGCTCACTGCTGCAGGGGATCATCAGCCGCGGCCGCGCGGCTGCCACGCCACGGGACCGCAAACCTCTCGCGAAGCCACTCGCAAGGGGTACGGGATTGTCCACAGAGGTGGATTCCTCCACAGAACCACGGGCCTCGCTGGTTCGCGACCCCGAAAGCATGGCAGGCTCTGTTCATCGCGAGCCTGAAGCCGAGGAGAGTGAATCCTTGCGGTCCGACGCCAACATCGCGGGACCGATGACCGATCCGGTCCCCGGTCCCCGAACCGAATCGGTGGGGGAGGATGTTTCACGTGAAACACCGCCCCCGATGGACGACACCCCCATTGGTCGTGCTGCCCAACTGGCAGTAGAGGCACTGGGGCGTGCCGGCGAGGGTCTTCCCCGGCCTGCACAGACACGCGTGATGGTGGTTGCCAACCAGAAGGGCGGTGTCGGCAAGACGACCACGACGGTCAACCTTGCCGCCTCCCTGGCGCTGCATGGGGCACGTGTTCTGGTCATCGACCTCGACCCGCAGGGGAACGCCTCCACGGCCCTGGGTATCGACCACCACTCCGAAGTTCCCTCGATCTATGACGTCCTGGTGGAGAGCAAGCCGCTCTCCGACGTGGTGCAGCCCGTTCAGGACGTCGAAGGTCTCTTCTGCGCCCCCGCCACCATCGATCTCGCCGGTGCGGAGATCGAGCTGGTGTCGCTGGTGGCGCGGGAGAGTCGACTGCAGCGAGCGATCCAGGCGTATGAGCAGCCGCTGGACTACATCCTGATCGACTGCCCGCCCTCGCTCGGCCTGCTGACGGTCAACGCCATGGTGGCGGGGGCCGAGGTGCTGATCCCGATCCAGTGCGAGTACTACGCGCTGGAGGGCCTGGGCCAGCTCCTGCGGAACGTCGACCTGGTGCGTGGGCACCTCAACCCCACGCTTCATGTCTCGACGATCCTGCTCACCATGTACGACGGCCGGACGAGGCTCGCCTCGCAGGTCGCCGACGAGGTGCGCACCCACTTCGGCGAGGAGGTGCTGCGGACCAGCATCCCGCGATCCGTGCGCATCTCGGAGGCGCCGAGCTACGGTCAGACCGTCCTCACCTACGACCCGGGCTCAAGTGGTTCGCTGTCGTATCTCGAGGCGGCCCGTGAGATCGCGATGCGGGGTGTCGGCATCCAGTACGACCCCCAGCACGCCCACGTGGGCCACCAGAACAGCCAGCCAAGCATGTCGGAGGGATTCAGTGAGTGAGCGACGTAGAGGGTTGGGGCGTGGGCTCGGTGCGCTGATCCCTGCTGCTCCCCAGGAGCGGCAGGCGCCGGCCGCCGGTGTGGGGACGGGCTCCGCCTCCCCCGGAGCCGTTCCGGCCATGGCCTCGGAGCGAGGTGTGGCTGCCGCGAAGGTGGCGACCCTTCCTCAGAGCCCGCAGTCCCCGGACTCGGTTGTCCCGGTGATCGAGGCCGTGTCGGTCGTGGAGCCGGAGTCCCCCGCCGGGGCGCACTTCGCCGAGCTGCCGCTGGACTTCATCACGCCCAACCCGAAGCAACCGCGTGAGGTCTTCGACGAGGACGCTCTGGCCGAGCTGGTCACCTCCATCAAGGAGGTCGGTCTGCTCCAGCCGGTCGTCGTACGGCAGCTGGGTGCCGAGCGCTATGAACTCATCATGGGTGAGCGCCGCTGGAGGGCGTGCCGTGAGGCCGGCCTGGAGCGCATCCCCGCGATCGTTCGTGCCACGGAGGACGAGAAGCTTCTCCTGGATGCCCTCCTGGAGAACCTTCACCGGGCTCAGCTGAACCCGCTGGAAGAGGCCGCCGCCTACGACCAGCTGCTCAAGGACTTCAACTGCACCCATGACCAGTTGGCCGACCGCATCGGGCGCTCGCGCCCGCAGGTCTCCAACACGCTGCGTCTGCTGCGGCTGTCGCCTCCGGTCCAGCGACGGGTCGCGGCCGGTGTGCTCTCGGCCGGCCATGCCCGCGCCCTGCTCTCCGTGGAGGACCCGGAGACCCAGGACAAGCTGGCGTACCGGATCGTGGCCGAGGGTCTCTCGGTCCGTGCGGTCGAGGAGATCGTGACGCTGATGGGCTCCGAGCCCACCGCCACGACGAAGGCGAAGGGGCCGAGGGCGGGGGCGCGTGTCTCCCCGGCACTGACGGGTCTGGCCACCCGGCTCTCCGATCGCTTCGAGACTCGCGTGAAGGTCGACCTGGGGCAGAAGAAGGGAAAGATCGTCGTCGAGTTCGCCTCGATAGAGGATCTGGACCGGATCCTCTCGACCCTTGCTCCGGGTGAGGGGCGGGTCATGGACCAGGTGAACTCCGAGCAGGGCGAGGAAGACGACGAGGGCTGATCTGCCTTCTGGAGCCTTCAGGGCGGGCCGTTTTCCGGTGAAAGCCGGGACACGGCCCGCCCTTTGCGCTGAGTGCGGTATCGCCCTGATCGCCCCATCGATACGATTCTGTGAGGGCGTATCCAACACTGCGATGGCCGTGGGAAGCGAGGAACAGCCGTGGGGCGTCGGCTCGTACCGCTCACTCTGGACAACCTTCCGGACCTCCCCAAGCGGTGCCGCTCCTGCGTGTTCTGGGAGCTGGACCCCGTGAGTGGGGAGGCCGCGGTGAAGGCCGGCCGGCCGGAGTTGGAGAAGGAGGCCTGGATCTCCGCGGTGCTGCTGGAGTGGGGATCCTGCGGGCGGGTGGTCTATGTGGATGAGGTCCCAGTCGGCTTCGTTCTCTACGCACCCCCGGCATATGTGCCGCGCTCCATGGCCTTCCCCACGAGCCCGGTCTCCGCGGACTCGGTGCAGTTGATGACGGCTTGGATCATGCCGGGGTACCAGGGGCAGGGGCTCGGCCGGATGATGGTGCAGACCGTCGCGAAGGACTTGCTGAGGCGCGGGTTCAAGGCGATCGAGGCGTTCGGGGATGCGCGATGGAAGGAGCCGGCCTGCGTGCTGCCGGCCGAGCATCTTCTCGCTGTGGGCTTCAAGACCGTGCGACCTCACCCGAGCCATCCGCGGCTGAGGCTGGAGCTCAGGACGACGCTGTCCTGGAAGGAGGACGTCGAACTGGCGCTGGACCGGCTCCTGGGCGCCGTCCAGAAGGAACCGGCGCTGCGGCCCCTCTGAGGACGACCCCTCCAACGACGACAACGGCCCGCCTCCATCCGGAGGCGGGCCGTTCGTGTTTCACGTGAAACAGAGGCGTCAGGCGGTGGCCTCGACGAAGCCCTCGAGGTCACGGAGGATCGCGGCCTTCGGCTTGGCACCGACGATCGTCTTCACGACCTCGCCGCCCTGGTAGACGTTGAGCGTCGGGATGGACATGACGCCGTACTTGGCAGCCGTGGCCGGGTTCTCGTCGATGTTGAGCTTCACAACCTCGATCTCGCCGTGCTCGGCGGCGATCGCCTCGAGCGACGGGGCGATCTGGCGGCAGGGTCCGCACCAAGCGGCCCAGAAGTCCACCAGGACGGGCTTGTCGCTCTTGAGGACGTCCTCCTCGAAGGAAGCGTCGGTCACGTTCTTCAGGGCGCCGGCCACGGCGACCTCCTTAACTTCGCGGGGTGTGGGGTGAGGAAAGCCGGGTGGGTCAGACCACGGGGGTCGTCGCCGGCTCGGCGACCTTCTCGTTGTCGGCGAGGGCGGCCAGGTAACGCTCGGCGTCGAGCGCGGAGGAGCAGCCGGTGCCGGCGGCGGTGATCGCCTGACGGTAGGTGTGGTCGACGACGTCACCGGCACCGAAGACACCGGAGAGGTTCGTCTTCGTCGACGGGGCGTCGACCTTGAGGTAGCCCTCCTCGTCCAGCTCCAGCTGGCCCTTGAAGAGCTCGGTGCGCGGGTCGTGGCCCACGGCGATGAAGAGACCGGTCACCGGCAGCTCGCTGGTCTCGCCCGTCTTGGTGTTGCGCAGGGTCAGACCGGAGAGCTTCTGGTCGCCGTGGATCTCGGCGACCTCGCTGTCCCAGGCGAACTTGATCTTCGGGTCGGCGAAGGCGCGCTCCTGCATCGCCTTGGAGGCGCGCAGAGAGTCCCGACGGTGGACGATCGTGACGGACTTGGCGAAGCGCGAGAGGAACGTGGCCTCCTCCATCGCGGTGTCGCCGCCGCCGACGACGGCGATGTCCTGGTCCTTGAAGAAGAACCCGTCGCAGGTGGCGCACCAGGAGACACCGCGGCCGGAGAGCTCGTCCTCCTTGGGCAGACCGAGCTTGCGGTGCTGCGAACCGGTGGTGACGATGACGGCCTTCGCGCGGTGCACGGTGCCGGCGGTGTCCGTGACGGTCTTGATCTCGCCGGTGAGGTCCACGGCGACGACATCGTCGGGGACAAGCTCGGCGCCGAAGCGCTCGGCCTGGGCGCGCATGTTGTCCATCAGGTCCGGGCCCATGATGCCGTCACGGAAGCCGGGGAAGTTCTCCACGTCGGTCGTGTTCATCAGTGCGCCACCAGCGGTGACAGCACCCTCGAAGACCAGCGGCTTCAGCGACGCACGCGCTGTGTAGAGCGCAGCGGTGTAACCCGCGGGCCCGGAGCCGATGATGATCACGTTACGGACGTCGCTCACGGGTTTCTTCCTCGTCTCTGCAGACTGCCTACTACCTACGGGGCGGTCGATCGGTGACTCTCACCCCACCCAACGGATCCTACGGGGCGAGCATTCCCGAGACCGCCGTGCGGCACGGCGTCTCTGTCAGGACCGGGGGTAGACCCTCGTCATCAGAACCTCGGCCTTGGCCTGTCCTCCGCCGTCGGCACAGGAAGCGTCCAGCACAAAGGCCTGCACATGAGTGCTCTCGGTTCCCTGAGGCAGCACGACGAGATAGGCCGGGGTGCCCTGGTAGTCGCCCTTCTCGAAGGCGAGAACCGCGTCGGCCCGGCCGGTGCCGGCCTTGACGCAGCTGGGCAGAGACTCCGCCATGCCTCGCTTGGTGGCGTCACCGCCGTCTTCGGTAGACATGGACTCCGGGGGCATGCCGCCGGGGTCCTTGAGAGTGCCCTGCGGCTGCAGGAGCTCCTGGATCCGGGACTCGACCGACCGGCCGTCGAACTGGTCCGGGGCAACTCCGCTGGCGGCGGTGTCGGTCTTCTTGACGCCCGACTCGCCACTGAGCGTCTGGAGCCCGCCCTGGACGAAGAAGAGACTCATGCCCAGCGCCGCGGCACCGAAGACCGCGCCGAGGGTGGCGATCCGGCGGCGTCGATTCTTGCGGCGGCCCGGTCCGGTGGCGGCGCGAGGACGGCCGGCAGGACGGTCCGTGGCGGCGGGAGCCGGGCTGGGGTGCGGAGCCGGGGCGCTCGGTGTTTCACGTGAAACATGCGCGTCGACATCCGGCGTGGTGGCGTTCAGAAGCGCTTCTGCTGCCAGGGCGGCATCGATGCGGCCGGCGATCTCGGCGGGCATCCGCGGCGGCCCGGGGAGCGTACCGAGCAGCCCACGGATCTCCTCCAGGGAGGTCCGTACATCCGCGCACAGGGGACAGTCGACGAGATGCTGTCGTACGGCCGCAGTGCGGGACGGAGAAAGCAGCCCCTCGGTGAGATCGGAGATCTCCGAGACGTCCGGGTGCTGTGTTGTGTCGGCCCTGCCGGTCGTGGAAGTCACGCGCGCCCACCTCCGCCCTTCACAGCAGCCGGACCATTCGATCCGTTATCCGTTGGCCCCGACACCGGTGGGACGGATGTCCCCGGCGTCCGGTTCCTTCCCCGGTCGGAGGCCTCGTTACCCCCCGTATCTGCGCGCAGATGGATGAGCATCGGCAGCAACCGGGCCCGCCCTCGCGCACAGCGGCTTTTCACCGTTCCGGTGGGGACATCCAGGATGCGGGCCGCCTCCGCCACCGGGTACCCCTGCATGTCCACCAGGACGAGCGCGGCCCGCTGGTCCTCGGGGAGTTTGGCGAGGGCGGCCAGCAGCTCACGGTGGAGGTCCTGGCGTTCGGCGGGGGCCTCGGCCGACTCGGCGGGTTCGAGGAGCTGCTCGAAGCGCTCCGTGTCGTCCATGGGAGAGGTCTTGCGGGAGGCGGTCTTGCGGGCACGGTCGAGACAGGCGTTCACCGTGATCCGGTGGAGCCAGGTCGTGACGGCCGACTGCCCCCGGAAGGTGTGCGCGGCCCGGAAGGCGGAGACAAGGGCGTCCTGGACGGCGTCAGCGGCCTCCTCGCGGTCTCCCAGCGTCCGCAGGGCCACCGCCCAGAGCCGATCGCGATGCCGCCGCACAAGCTCACCGAAGGCGTCGGGATCGCCGGCGACATGGCGCGCCAGGAGATCCTGGTCGCTGATGTCGCCCCCTATGGCTTTGTCCAACGGTGAGCCCCCTCCCGGATGCCGTCAGCTCGTGATCTTGATATCCGTGATCTTGCCGCGGTAACCGCCCCCGCTGCCGGGCAGGTCGGTCAGCCAGACGAGAACGTAGCGGGTCTTCACCGCCTTCGGCGGGGCGAGCGGTACGTGCGTTCCGGAGCCCTGGGCCAGCGTGGTGAAGCCGTCGGCAGACGTGGGCTGGTCCGAAGCGTTCTCGGGTGCCAGTCGCAGCTGTACGGAGGTGGTGCCTTCGAACGTGACGTCCACCTTGCCGACCTGCTGCACCGAGCCGAGGTCCAGAACGAGGCCCACGCCTTCCTTCAGCCTGCCGAAGTTCGAGTACCCGTAGTAGATGGACGTCTGCCATGACGTCGAGGGATTGCCGTCGTAGGCGTTCCCTATCTCCGACGGAGTCTCGGCGCCGTCGCCCTCCGGGTCGAAGTCGTGAGCGCCGACGATGGCGACCGGCTTGCCCGTCTCGGGTGCCTTCTCGTCCTCGTTGTTCTTCTCCGGCTGAGTCGTCTGCGGCGTCTCGGTCGCGTCCTTCTGGCCGAGCAGCCGGTCCGCGATCTGCCAGCTGCCCAGTCCGAGCGCGGCGATGAGCAGCGCCGACACGGCCCACTTCAGAGCTCTGCCCGTACGGCTCTCCAGCGGGGCCGGAGGCGCCATGACGGGCTGGGTGACCGAGACGCCCGGGCGCTGCTGCGGGCGGCCGTACGTGCCCTGCTGGTAGGTGGTGCGCTGGTACTCGGGCGGAGTGGGGAACTCGGGCTCCGGCGGGCGGATGCGGGGCATCGCCGCCACGGCCTTGGCGAGCTCGTCCGGGGTGGTGCAGGGCGGCTCCTGGCGCGAGGCGGTGGCCCCGTCGTTGGCCAGGGCGCGCATGGCGATCTCTGAGAGGCCGCGGTGGACGCCGGCCCGCACCTGGTCGGGGGCCAGCAGGCCCACACCCTTGGGGAGCCCGGAGAGGCCGTAGGCGTCACTGTCGTACGGCCAGCGCTGGGTCAGCGCCGCGTACAGCAGGGCGCCGATCGCCTCGGTGTCGGCGCGCTGGGGGCGCTCCGCGCTGATCCCGCGCAGCGCGGCGTTCACGGCCAGGCCGCGGATCCGGTACTGGCCGGTGGAGCTGCGCAGCACCGCGCTCGGGGTGAGGCGGAGGTGGGCAAGGCCCTCGCGGTGTGCGGCGGCCATCGCCTGGGAGACCTGGCTGACGAGCTGATAGGCGTCGTGCGGCTCCAGGGGGCCCGCGGCGAGCAGAGCCGTCAGTTCGGTGGAGTCGGGAAGCCACTCGTGCACCACGTACACGAGATCGTTCTCTTCCACGGCGTCGAGGACCTGGACGAACCGGGGGTCTCCGAGAAGCGCCGAGGAACGGGCCGCCGCGAGGACCGAACGGGCCCGAGGGTGGTCGGCCGGCAGCAGATGGACACCGACCGCCCGCCGCAGTTTCTCGTCGACGGCACGCCAACTGCTGAAACCGTCCAGACGAGTGACGCACTCCTCCAGGCGGTAACGCCTGGCCAACTTGTGCCCGCTGTGCAGTTCGGGTGTCTCGATGGAGGGCTGTTCGCCGTTCTGCCGGGTACCGGCCTCGTCCTCTTCGACCTCGGCGGACTTGTCCGCCTGGTCCTGCGCTTCCGCCACCCCGTCGGTCGCGGCCTTGTCCGCCTTGGCGGTCAGCGGGTCGTCACCGCTGTTGTCGGCCACGTCGACGGCAGCCGTGCTACGTTCCGCCACCGTCGTTCCTGCCTCCCCATCCGTTGCGCCACATCCAACAGCCAAGCCAATTGTGCCCACAGTCGGCCGCTCTGCACGACACGCGGCGGCCGACGATGGTTGTGCGGGACCGGATTACCTATCGTCCCAGGCGTCCACGGACCATACCGACCATGGAGTTCAGCTCCTCGATTCGCATCCGCTTAGCCGCCACGAAGAAGACCCCGAGCAGCACCGCACCGCCGATGAGCAGGGCCACCAGCGAGCCGAGAGCGCCGTCACCGACCACCTTCAGCAGACCGAAGCCCACCGCTCCGGCCACGATCGCGGCGGGCAGCGAGGCGAGGCAGAGACGGGCGTAGGTCCGCATCACGTGGGCGCCGTCCAGGTCGCCGCCCAGTCGGTTGCGCAGACGGCGCCAGGCGACGCCGACGCCGACCGCGTAGGCCAGACCGTACGCGGCGGCCATACCGACGACGGCCCACCGGGCGGGCAGCACGAAGTAACAGGCCGCCGAGGCGGCCGCGTTGACGGCGGCGACGATGACCGTGTTGTAGAAGGGCGTCCGGGTGTCCTCGTAGGCGTAGAAGCCGCGCAGGACGACGTACTGGACCGAGTACGGGATGAGCCCGAGCCCGAAGGCCATCAGGATGAAGCCCATGCCCTGGGCCGCCTCGATGCCGCTGGAGGCGTAGAGCAGGGTGCTCATCGGGACGCCGAGGGCGAGGAAGGCGAAGGCGACCGGGACGATCGCGACGGCGGAGTTCCGCAGACCCTGCGAGATGTCGTCGCGGACGGCGCCGGGGTCGTTGTCGTGGGCCGCGCGGGAGATGCGGGGCAGCAGCGCAGCCATGACCGAGACGGTGATGATGGCCTGCGGCATACCCCAGATCAACTGGGCGTTGGAGTACGCGAGGAAGCCGGCGCCGTCCCTGCCGGACTCCTCGCCCGCCGCGGTGGCGAGCTGGGTCACGACCAGGACACCGGCCTGGTTGGCCAGCACGAACAGCACGGTCCACTTGGCCAGTTTGACCGTCTTGCCGAGGCCGTGGCCCTTCCAGTCGAAGCGGGGCCGGAACCGGAAGCCCGTCTCGCGGAGGTAGGGAATCATTGCCAGTGCCTGGACGACCAGGCCGAGCAGGGTGCCGATGCCGAGCAGACGGATGCCGTCGTCCGGGATGGTCTGGACGCCCATCTGGGACTCGCCGGAGGTGCCGTAGACCCAGATGAACAGACCGAACGTGACGATCATGACGATGTTGTTGAGGACCGGGGTCCACATCATCGCGCCGAACTTGCCACGGGCGTTGAGGATCTGACCCATCACCACATGCACACCCATGAAGAAGATCGTGGGCAGGCAGTAGCGGGCGAAGGTGACGGCCACGCTGTTGGCGGCCACGTCGTCGGCGATGGTGTTCGACATCAGCCGGATCAGCAGTGGCGCCGCGAATACGGCGACGACCACGATCGCGCCGAGCGCCACCATGACCAGCGTCAGCAGCCGGTTGGCGTAGGCCTCGCCGCCGTCCTCGTCGTTCTTCATCGAGCGGACCAACTGCGGCACGAACACCGAGTTGAGACCGCCACCGACCGTCAGGATGTAGATCATCGTCGGCAGCGTGTACGCGATGGTGAAGGTGTCACCGAGCAGGGCGGCGCCCAGAGCGCCGGTGATGACCAGGCTGCGGACGAAGCCGGTCAGGCGGGAGACCAGCGTGCCGGCCGCCATCACCGCGCTCGACTTCAGCAGCCCGGAGGCGCGGCCGGACTTCTTCGGGGCGGGGGCGGGCATCGGGTTCGGCTCCGGAGCGGGCGAGGGCACCTGACCGGGGGTCTGCTGGTCCCGGTAGAGGTGCGCGAAGGCGTCCGGCTCGGGCTTCTCGTCACCGGCCCGGGTCACCAGGTCGTCGACTCCGGTGAACTGGACCGTGCGGGGGTCGTCGCCGTACGGCAGATGGCGCGAGGGACCGTCCGGCTCGGGCGCCGGGGTCTGTGCCCAGACCCGAGGGTCCGGGGCATGCTGCGGAGCCGCCGGCTGCTGGTAGAGCGGCTGAGGCTCCTGGTACGTGCCAGGCGGCGGCGGAGGGTGGGCGGCGCGGTCGTAGAGCGCCTCGGCCACCGGGTCCTGTGCGGACAGATCCTGCGCCAGGTAGGGATCGTGGGTGTACGCGTCCTCGACGTAGGGGTCCTGGGCGTACTGGTTCTGGGCGTAGGGGTCCGGAGCGGGCTGCTGCGGCGACGGAGCCGGCGTCTGGCCGGGTCCCGGGGGCGCCGCGGGCGTGCCACCGGACGGCTCGGTGCCGCCCGCGCCCTGGCCGCGGTCACCGTCGTACGGCGCGTTCATGGTTACCCCACCTCATCGTCCCCGGCCGACCGGCCACGACATCGCTCAACGGTCCACCTTCTCACCCGGGCCCGACGGGTCGCCGCTTTCGGGACCGGTGTCCGGTGTCGGGTCACTCGGCTGCTCGGGATCGTTGTCCTCCGCGGCCTCCGCTTCGGCGTTCCTGGCCGCCGCGCGCTTTCGCTGGGTGTACATCCGCGCGCCGGCGAGGACCAGGAGCAGGACACCGCCGGCGATGACGAGCATCACGGTCGGAGTGATCTCGGAGACCTTCACCGTGAAGTTCATCGGCTGTCCGTACGGCGTGCCGTCCGCGGTGAACAGCTGCGCCGTCATCGGCACCGGGCCGTTGGCGTTGGCCGAGGCGGTGAACTTCACCGACTGGCTGTGCCCACCGTCGATCTTGACGGGCAGTTCGTGGACGTCACTGCCGTTGAGATTCAGACGGGTCTTGTTGCTGGAGGTCAGCCGCAGCACCAGATTGTCCACACCCTGCAGCAGCTTGTTCTGGACCGTCACCGGGATGGTGGCGCTGCGGCCGGAGAGCGTGAGGTCCGACTTGCTGATCAGCTGGACCCCCTTGGAGAGGGTCTGCAGGTAGTCCTGCACCGTGATCCGATAGAGCGACGCCGCAGGAGCCTGTCCGCGCCAGGACGTGGACATCTCGCGGCTGATCGCGTTGCCGAACGGTGTCACCACACGGTCCGGCTGGGTCAGGATGACCTTGAAGTCGTCGAGCGCCCCGCGGGTGTCCTGCATCTCGCGGAAGGCCTGCACCGGCAGTTCCTGCTTCCGCAGAGCCTGCGGGTAGCGGGAGGCGCTGGGCACCTTGGTGTTCGCGTCCGGGTCCGGCTTCACCGCGGAGGCGGCGATCAGGTCCTGCGACTGGGTCCAGCGCTGGGCCGACAGGCCGCGCAGCGCGCTCGCCATGCTCTGCGCCTGGGCCGTGGTCGGCATCCGCTGGGGAGCGACCACGATGCTGCGCTGCAGTTCGGGCTGTTCCAGGGTCACCGCGAGCGACTGGGCCAGGAACTCCTGGACGGCGAGCGTGGAGTTCCCGGCGGGGAGCATGTCGCCCTCGAACGCCGTCGACAGATAGGCGTCGCTGACGACGGCCGTGGTGCCGCCGCCGACGGGCCGCGCCGCCGTCGGGGTGTACGGGAGGTCGTCCCGGAAGCTGTCCGATCGGGCGATGACCTTGCGGGCACCGGCCGAGGTCGCGACATCCATGATCGAGGGGTCGACGGCTCCGTCGACGGGCCAGGAGAAGTCGGTGGACGGCTGCACATGGAGGATCGTCTCCACGGTCGTCCCGGCCAGCTCCGTCGCGGGCTGGAGATGGCTCACGGAGCCGGGGACGTCCTTGCCCCGGTGTGCGAGGGAGGCGATGTCCGGGTCGGCGAACGGCAGCGCGACGACCTCGCGCCCCGCCACGGCCTTCTCCAGCGCGTCGAGCCACCGCTCAGCGACCGCCTGGTTCTTGCCGGGCACGGTCTCTGTGCCCGACTTGACCTGGTAGTTCTTCGTCATGGCATCGACCGTGGCCAGCAGGTCCGGGTCGATCACCCAGGTGACGGGGAGCTCCTTGCCCAGCGTCACCATGTGGTCCAGGCGCCCGCCCGGAGCGAGCTCGGCGGCCAGCTCGTCGTTCTCGAAGACCGGCGTCTGCTGGTCGTCCGTACCGGTCTCCGCCGATACATGGGCCGAGGAGATCAGCGGCCAGAGGTAGGTGAGCTGTGTCTTCTTCTCCGTCGCCTCGGGCTGGTAGGGCAGGAAGGTCCGCTCGATCCCGAGCACCCGCTCCCCCAGCTGGGCGGGCGTCTGCCCGGTGAGGGAGACGCCCAGCTGGTAGACGCCCCCGTCCTTGAGCCCGAGCTTGGCGACCGGCACGGAGAGCGTGAACTCCTGGCTGAGTCCGGCTGCCAGTCGGGGGATCTCGACCTTGTAGCTGCCGCCCAGGGGCGCGGGATCGCTGGCGGGGTGGAAGCCGGTACGGCCCGAGACGGCGTCGATCTCGCTCCGGCTCGTCATTCGGGGGCCGACCCTGACGTCCACCGTGGCATCGGTGACCGTCTGCTTGCTCTGGTTGGTGACCCGCCCGGAGACGGTGAGCGTGTCGCTCTCGACCGGTGCGCTCGGGGAGAGCGTGTCGAGAGACACATCGACGGTCCGGGAGCCGCTGGCCGTCTCGACAGCTGCTGCCGGCGTGGCCGCGCCGTACAGGAGGCCCGCCAGTAGCGGCGCGCCTGCGAGGAGTGACGCTGTGCGCCGCAGCCAACGACGGGCAGTTGAGGGAACGGTCCCCTGGATGTCTGCCGCCTCGGCCACGCGTTCGCCCGTCCTCGTCGTATCAGTGGTGTCGGTTGTTCGCCGTTGCTGTGTCCACGCATGGTAACGAGGCACGCTGTGGCCAAGTGCCGGGGACTGCTCCAGCTGATGCGCGGAGAGGGTCGGCCGTGAGGAAAAACGGGGACGCTGCCGCGGGTCGGGGCACGTACCCTTTTCTGTTGTGCCGAACGCCAACGAAGACACCCCGACTGCACTGAGCCAGGTGCAACGCCGCGCGGTCAGTGAACTACTGCGCGTATCCCCTGTCGCCGACGACCTCGCCGTCCGTTTCCAGGAGGCAGGGTTCAGCCTCGCGCTGGTCGGCGGCTCGGTACGGGACGCGTTGCTCGGCCGGCTCGGCAATGATCTCGATTTCACCACCGACGCCCGCCCCGAGGACGTCCTGAAGATCGTCCGCCCGTGGGCGGACGCGGTCTGGGAGGTCGGGATCGCCTTCGGCACGGTCGGGTGCCAGAAGAGCGGCTACCAGATCGAGGTGACGACGTACCGCTCCGAGGCGTACGACCGGACCTCGCGCAAGCCCGAGGTGTCCTACGGCGACTCCATCGAGGAGGACCTCGTCCGGCGCGACTTCACGGTCAACGCCATGGCCGTGGCCCTCCCGGAGAAGGAGTTCATCGACCCGCACGGTGGGCTCGACGACCTCGCCGCACAGATGCTGCGGACGCCCGGAACGCCCGAGGAGTCCTTCTCCGACGACCCGCTGCGGATGATGCGTGCGGCACGCTTCGGCGCCCAGCTCGACTTCGAGGTGGCCCCCGAGGTCGTCACGGCGATGACCGACATGGCCGGCCGGCTCGAGATCGTCTCCGCCGAGCGGGTCCGTGACGAGTTCAACAAGCTGCTGCTCTCCACGTACCCCCGGAAGGGCCTCGGTCTGCTGGTCGACACCGGCCTCGCCGAACACGTCCTGCCCGAGCTCCCGGCCCTGCGGCTCGAGAGCGACGAGCACCACCGGCACAAGGATGTCTACGAGCACTCCCTGACCGTCCTCGACCAGGCGATCGACCTGGAGGAGGACGGGCCCGATCTCGTGCTGCGGCTGGCCGCTCTGCTGCACGACATCGGCAAGCCGCGTACCCGTCGCTTCGAGAAGGACGGGCGGGTCTCGTTCCACCACCACGAGGTGGTCGGCGCGAAGATGACCAAGAAGCGGATGACGGCGCTGAAGTACTCCAACGAGATGATCAAGGACGTCTCGCGCCTCGTGGAGCTCCATCTCCGCTTCCATGGCTATGGAACCGGCGAGTGGACCGACTCCGCGGTCCGTCGCTATGTGCGCGATGCCGGCCCGCTGCTCTCGCGGCTGCACAAGCTGACCCGGTCGGATTGCACGACGCGGAACAAGCGCAAGGCCGGAGCGCTCTCGCGCGCCTATGACGGTCTGGAGGAGCGGATCGCGCAGCTCCAGGAGCAGGAGGAGCTGGACTCGATCCGTCCCGACCTGGATGGCAACCAGATCCAGGAGATCCTGGGCATCCGGCCCGGCCCGGCCGTCGGGCAGGCGTACAAGTTCCTGTTGGAGCTGCGCCTGGAGAACGGGCCGATGGAGCACGAGGCGGCGGTCGCAGCGCTCAAGGAGTGGTGGGCGACCCAGAGCTGAGCCGGATCCGTCGATGTTTCACGTGAAACATCGACGGAGCGGGGATCCAGAGGGGGGATTTTTGAAGTGTAAAATAACCCCACGATAACTCCGCGCCGCAGCAACGCGGCCCTGTCCCCCGAGACCACGGCCACCAGCACGACGAGCGGGGCGGACCGGCCGTCCGGCGGGAGCATCAGCGCCGCGACGGCGGCTGCACCGACGAAGGCGACGTTGAAGAGGACGTCGTAGAGCGAGAAGACTCGCCCGCGGTAGGCGTCGTCCACCGACGTCTGCACCACCGTGTCCGTTGCGATCTTGGCTCCCTGCGTGGTGAGCCCGAGGACGAACGCCGCGATCAGCAGAGGAGTCTGAGCGAAGGGCAGCCCCAGCGCGGGCACCAGGACGGCGGCAGAACCCGCACACAGGGCCATCCACCCGAAGGCGCCGAACTGCCCCATCGCCCAGGGCGAGATGACGGCGGCCGCGAAGAAGCCGGCGCCCGAGATGCCGACGGCCAGTCCCAGCAGCGCCAGCCCCTCGGACTCCGTGGTGCTCCAGGCGTAGCGGCAGAGCATCAGCACGGCCACCGTCAGCCCGCCGTAGCAGAAGCGCATCAATGTCATCGCCGCCAGGGCACGTGCAGCGGGACGCCGCTCGGCCAGATGGCGCAGCCCGTCCATGAGGCCGCGGGCCGTCGATGCCAGCGCGGCGCCGAGCCTGGGCTGGACCATGTCCGGGTCGGGGCCGAGGAGCTCGCGGGGCATCCGCAGCGAGGCGAGGGCGGCGCAGAGATAGAGGAGAGCGCCCAGGGCCACGACCGCGGCGTCGGAGTCCTCGGAGATCAGGCGTACGCCGAAAGCCAGACCGCCTCCCACCGTCGCCGCTACGGTGCCGGCGGTCGGCGAGAGGGAGTTGGCCACGACCAGCCGGTCGGCGTCGACGACCCGGGGCAGTGCGGCGGAGAGACCTGCGAGGACGAAGCGGTTGACGGCGGTCACCGAGAGGGCCGAGGCGTAGAAGAGCCAATCGGGCACGGAGGCCAGCATCAGTACGGCCGTTCCGCAGGCGAGGAGCGTCCGCAGCAGATTCCCGTAGAGGAAGACCTGGCGTCGCTGCCAGCGGTCCAGGAGGACTCCGGCGAAGGGGCCGACGAGGGAGTACGGGAGCAGGAGCACGGCCATGGCCGAGGCGATGGCGGCAGGAGAGGCCTGCTTCTCGGGGGAGAAGACGACGTACGTGGCCAGCGCCACCTGGTAGACGCCGTCGGCGCACTGCGAGAGCAGGCGGACGGCCAGGAGACGGCGGAAGTTCGTCAGGCGCAGGAGTACGCGCAGATCACGTACGACGGACATGGCAGCAAGACTCACATACGAAGAGGGCCCCCGGGCGAAAGACCGGGGACCCTCGATCGATGAACTCGATCGGCGTCTTAGCGCTCGACCTCGCCCTTGATGAACTTCTCGACGTTGGCGAAGGCCTCGTCGTCGAAGTACTGCACCGGCGGGGACTTCATGAAGTACGAGGACGCGGAGAGGATCGGGCCACCGATGCCCCGGTCCTTGGCGATCTTCGCGGCACGCAGGGCGTCGATGATGACACCGGCCGAGTTCGGGGAGTCCCACACCTCGAGCTTGTACTCCAGGTTCAGCGGAACGTCACCGAAGGCGCGACCCTCCAGGCGGACGTACGCCCACTTGCGGTCGTCCAGCCAGGCCACGTAGTCCGACGGACCGATGTGGACGTTCTTCTCGCCCAGCTCGCGGTCGGGGATCTGCGAGGTGACGGCCTGCGTCTTCGAGATCTTCTTGGACTCGAGGCGGTCGCGCTCGAGCATGTTCTTGAAGTCCATGTTGCCGCCGACGTTGAGCTGCATGGTGCGCTCAAGACGGACACCGCGGTCCTCGAACAGCTTCGCCATCACACGGTGCGTGATGGTGGCACCGACCTGGGACTTGATGTCGTCACCGACGATCGGGACACCGGCCTCGGTGAACTTGTCCGCCCACTCCTTGGTGCCGGCGATGAAGACCGGAAGAGCGTTGACGAACGCGACCTTGGCGTCGATGGCGCACTGCGCGTAGAACTTCGCGGCGGCCTCGGAGCCCACGGGCAGGTAGCAGACGAGCACGTCGACCTGCTTGTCCTTGAGGACCTGGACGACGTCCACGGGGGCCTCGGCGGACTCCTCGATGGTCATGCGGTAGTACTTGCCGAGGCCGTCGAGGGTGTGGCCGCGCTGGACCGTGACGCCCGTGTTCGGGACGTCGCAGATCTTGATGGTGTTGTTCTCGCTGGCGCCGATGGCGTCGGAGAGGTCGAGACCGACCTTCTTGGCGTCGACGTCGAACGCGGCGACGAACTCGACGTCACCGACGTGGTAGTCGCCGAACTGGACGTGCATCAGGCCGGGCACCTTGGTCGCCGGGTCGGCGTCCTTGTAGTACTCGACGCCCTGCACCAGTGAGGCGGCGCAGTTGCCCACGCCGACGATGGCTACGCGAACCGAACCCATTTCCGGTTGCTCCCTGTGTGATCGTGGAAGCCCTGCGGGACGCAGGGTTTCACTTGGCGGTGTCGTCGGACGGATCCGGCCGGGTACTGCCCCCGTGCCGGGGCAGGCCGCCCGTTTCTCCAGAATCGTTGTCGTGCCGAGCGGCGCCCTCGGGGGCGTCGGGGCCGGATCGCTGATCCCGCCCCGCCCGCTCGCTCTCGATGAGCTCGTTCAGCCAGCGCACTTCGCGCTCCACGGACTCCATACCGTGGCGCTGCAGCTCAAGCGTGTAGTCGTCGAGGCGCTCGCGTGTACGGGCGAGAGAGGCGCGCATCTTCTCCAGACGCTCCTCCAGCCGACTGCGGCGTCCTTCCAGCACTCGCATCCGCACCTCGCGCTCGGTCTGACCGAAGAAGGCGAAGCGGGCGGCGAAGTGTTCGTCCTCCCAGGTGTCCGGGCCGGTGTGGGAAAGGAGCTCTTCGAAGTGCTCCTTACCTTCGCCCGTCAACCGGTAGACGATCTTGGCGCGGCGCCCTGCGAGTGAAGCGGCGAGAGCGTCCTCGGGGGCGCTTCCCGGCTCCTCGATCAACCAGCCGTTGGCGACCAGCGTCTTGAGGCAGGGATAGAGGGTCCCGTAGCTGAAGGCACGGAAGATGCCCAGCGAGGTGTTGAGCCGCTTGCGCAGCTCGTACCCGTGCATGGGCGCTTCTCGGAGCAGGCCGAGGACGGCGAACTCGAGGATTCCCGAGCGTCTGCTCATCCGCCTCCTCCTCCGCCTTCAGGGCTCTTATGCCGCACTGATGTATCGACTCGATACATCATGACGATAGAACGGCCACTCTCCTGCGACAAGTGGGGCCACAGTGACCGGCATCACATCGTCAATTCACAGCAATTGAGTTGCCTGATTTGGGGTGAACTTCGCCGCTAGGCAGGTTTTGACCGTGCGTAGTCTGTGCGGCATGCAGAGCACCGGGAACCGAGCGACGCCGCCGGGCGTCAGTGATGCGGGTGACCGGCTGCGGTACGGAGGAGTCTTCGATGAGGCTCGGCCGTCCGCATTTCGGGGGGACCGGAACTCAACTGCCGCTTCCAGGCGTACACGCCTGCCCGAGGAGTAGTCGTTCGATGAGCGAGCACCGTCGCAAAATGCCGCAGTCGCAGCCGCCGAGTGGCGGCCGCGCGGCGGCCCGACGCGCTGCCCAGCAGCCCACGGGCCGCAGGTCAGCCCAGTCGCGGGACGTGAGTACGGGGTCCCCTTCGTCAGGGTACGAAGAGGAGCGAACCTACGGAGGGCGGGCCGAGGCCCGTCGCGCGGCACAGCGCGGCGGTAGCCGTCGGCGTTCCCCCGACGGAGGCGGTGCCGGCGGTGCTGGCGGCGGCCGGCGCGGTGGTGGCGGCGGAGGCCAGGGCGGTCCGGGCCGCGGCCGTGGCGGGGACCGTCCGCCGGGCAAGAAGCGGATCATCGACTACCCGCGGTACGGCAAGTACGGCTGGCGCCGCTGGATGCCCTCGTGGAAGCTCGTCACCGGCCTCTGTCTGGTGTTCTTCGGCGGCATGATGGGTGCGGCGACGATCGCGTACTCCCAGGTGGTGATCCCCGAGCCGGCCGACGCAGCCACGGCGCAGAACAACGTCTACTACTGGGCCGACGGCTCGCAGATGGCCGCGACCGGTGGTGAGGTCAACCGCCAGATCATCGGGATCGAGAAGATCCCGAAGCACATGCAGGACGCGGTGATCTCGGCCGAGAACAAGACGTTCAAGTCCGACTCGGGCATCGACCCGATGGGTATCGGTCGTGCCGTCTGGAACATGGCCAAGGGCGGTCAGACCCAGGGTGGCTCGACGATCACCCAGCAGTTCGTGAAGAACAACATGCTCAACGACCAGTCGCAGACTCTGACCCGTAAGATCCAGGAGCTCTTCATCTCCATAAAGGTCGGCGCCGAGATGGAGAAGCCCGACATCATGGCGGGCTATCTGAACACGGCGTACTACGGCCGCGGGGCTTACGGCATTCAGGCCGCGGCCCGGACGTACTTCAACAAGGACGCCGAGAAGCTCAACGTCAGCGAGTCCGCCTTCCTCGCCTCCCTGCTCAAGGGCGCGACCTACTACGACCCTGCGGGCTCCACCGACATCGACACGAAGGCGACGGCCCAGGCGAACACGGCCCGTGCCACCGAGCGGTGGAACTGGATCCTCGGCGAGATGGTCAACGACGGTAGCCTCGAAGCCGCGGATCGGGCGAAGTACCCGAACTTCCCCAAGGTGCAGCCGCCGAAGAAGAGCGCCCAGCTGACCGGCCAGATCGGCTATCTGGTGAGCACGGCCAAAGCCAACTTCATCAACAACCACCCGGGGATGGACGCGAAGAAGCTCGCCGAGGGCGGTTACGAGATCCACACGACCTTCGACAAGAAGAAGGTCAAGGCTCTCGAGGACTCCATCAAGAAGATCTACGACGGGCACATCGACCCGAAGAAGCGACCGGAGACGGACACCCACGTCCAGTTCGGCGGTGCCTCGGTCGACCCCAAGGACGGTGCGATCGTCGCCATCTACGGCGGCACCGACGCCACCAAGCACTTCACCAACAACGCGGACGAGACCGGCGCCAAGGTCGGATCGACGTTCAAGCCCTTCGTTCTCGCGGCGGCCATGACCGACGGTGTGCGCGACCCCAAGGACCCCTCCGTCCGGACCGTCGTCGACCCCGACAAGACCTTCTACAGCGGCGTGGACGACTACAAGGTCAAGAACTACGACGGCTCGGTCTGGCAGGACGAGAACGGCAAGCCGTGGCTCCAGAACAACGATGAGAACTCGAGCGTCAAGAAGGCCGATCTCCGGCTGGCGATGATCAAGTCCCTCAACTCGCCCTTTGTGCAGCTCGGCATGGACGTCGGCATCGACAACGTCCGTCAGGCAGCCAAGAAGGCGGGTCTCCTGGAGACCTCGCTGGTGAAGGGCGAGGTGCCTTCGTTCTCTCTCGGTATCTCCTCTCCGAGCGCGATCCGGATGGCCGGTTCCTACGCGACCTTCGCGAACAACGGTGAGCAGAACGACCCGTACTCCGTCACCGAGGTGAAGGAGAAGGGCCAGGTCATCTACAAGCACGAGGCCAAGCCGGAGCGTGCCTTCTCCACCGCCGTGGCCAGCAACATCACTGATGTCCTCACGGACGTCGTCGAGAAGGGCACCGGCAAGAAGGCCAAGCTGGACGACCGGAAGGCCGCCGGCAAGACCGGTACGACCGACGGCAACGAGTCGGCATGGTTCGTGGGCTACACCCCGCAGCTGTCGACGGCGATCGACATGTACCGCTTCGACGACGACGAGACCAAGCAGGGCCGCAAGTTCGAGGAGATGTACGGCACGGGTGACCAGCCGAAGATCCACGGTTCCTCGTTCCCGTCCCAGATCTGGCACAACTACATGACCGCCGCGCACAAGGGCGTGGAGGTCAAGTCCTTCCCGGAGCCGGAGGACCTGGACGTGGACCCGGTCTTCGGTGGCGGTCTGACCAGCCCCACGCCGACGCCTTCGCCGACGCCTTCCGAGACGCCCTCCTCCACCCCGTCGCAGACCCCTTCGACGAGGCCCAGCAACTCGCCGAAGCCCGGCAAGACCTGTGATGTCTGGGACTGGCCGTGCGACGACAACGGCGGGCAGGACGGTGGCGCCACCTCGGGCAATGACAGCGGCGGGGCCTCCGACGGCGGTGCGACCTCGACGCCGACGTCACCCACGCCGACAGCCACCGACGACAACGGTGGAGGCAGGCCGAACGGTGGAACCTGGGGGCTGAGCGGCGGCTGATCCGCCTGCCGGGCCCGCCCGGCACGGTCCTGAGGGCCGCCGTACCCGACACGTACCCCAGGTGCGTGGCCGGGCACGGCGGCCCTCACCGTTTCCCAGGGACGTACGGCAGGATGTCCCCCATGCCGAGCCTCCACAAGACGAGTCCGTCTCAGGACCGCCCGCAGGACCCGCCGGTGGTGTGCCCCACCCAGCGCGACGAGGTCGCGGCGGCGGGCAGTGAACTGATCGGCGGCCCGATCGGCCGCCGGGCGCTGCTCGGTACCGGTGCCCTCACCCCTGTGCGAGTGATCGCACTGGTGGCCATCGGGATGTTTGCCCTCGGGATGGTGCAGAAGATCCCGTGTTACGACTGGGCATGGTTCCGGGGCACCACGTCCCAGTACACCCACGCCTGCTACTCCGACATCCCGCACCTCTTCGCGGGGCGCGGGTTCGCCGACGGCATGGTGCCGTACTTCGACCGGCTGAACAGCGACATAGAGTTCCTGGAGTACCCGGTCCTGACCGGTCTGTTCATGCAGGTCGCAGCCTGGCTCACGCCGGGCGGCAGCGACTTGATGCACCGTGAGCAGGTCTTCTGGATGGTCAACGCGGCCATGCTCATGGTCTGCGCCGCCGTCATGGCCGTCTGTGTCGCCCGAACCCACCGTCGTCGGCCCTGGGACGCTCTGCTCGTCGCCCTGGCCCCCGCGTTCGCGCTCACCGCAACCGTCAACTGGGATCTGCTGGCCGTCGCGCTGACCTGCGCCGCGATCCTGATGTGGTCACGAGGCCGTCCGCTCGCGTTCGGCATCCTGATCGGCCTCGCGACCGCCGCCAAGTTCTATCCGGTCCTGCTCCTCGGCCCTCTGCTGCTGCTGTGCTGGCGGGCCTGCCGGTGGCGGGAGTACGGGGCGGCGCTGCTCGGTGCGGCGGGGGCCTGGCTCGTGGTGAACCTGCCGATCATGCTGCTCGCGCCCGAGGGGTGGAAGCAGTTCTACACCTTCAGCACCGACCGGAACGTCGACTTCGGGTCGTTCTGGCTGCTGATCAGCCAGCGCAGTGGTGAGCCGATCGCGCCGAGTACGGCGAACACGTTCGCGATCCTTCTGATGCTCCTCGCCTGCGCGGGCCTCGGTGTCCTGACGCTCACGGCACCCCGCCGGCCCCGCTTCGTCCAGCTCGCGTTCCTGGTCGTTGCCGCGTTCGTGCTGACGAACAAGGTGTACTCGCCGCAGTACGTCCTGTGGCTCATTCCGCTGGCCGCACTGGCCCGGCCGCGCTGGCGCGACTTCCTGATCTGGCAGGCCTGCGAGGTCATGTACTTCCTCGGGATCTGGATGTACCTGGCCTTCACCATGAGCGGCAACAAGCAGGGCCTGCCGACGGACGGCTACCACTTCGCCGTCGTCCTGCACATCCTCGGCACGCTCTACCTGTGCGCCGTGATCGTGCGGGACATCCTGGCGCCCGAGCGGGACGTGGTGCGGCAGGACGGCTCGGACGACCCCTCAGGGGGTGTCCTGGACGGCGCGGAGGACGTCTTCGTACGGGGCAGGGCCGCCCACCCGGCGCGGCACGCGGCCATGGCCGTGGACGGCCCACGGGTGGAGTGGGGAGTTCCGCGGGAGTAGCGCGGGCTCCAGCGGCCTCCAGGGGGCGCCTGGGGGCTGCTGGAGGCTCAGCGCTCGACGAGGCGGTCGAACTGCGTGGTGGTGTGCCGCAGGTGGGCCACCAGCTCGTCGCCGACCTTCGGCTCCTGGGCGTCGGCCGGGACGAACAGGATCGACACCTGCATGTGCGGCGGCTCGGCGAACCAGCGCTGCTTGCCGGCCCAGACGAACGGCGAAAGGTTCCGGTTGACGGTCGCGAGGCCGGCACGGGCCACGCCCTTGGCGCGCGGCATGACACCGTGCATCGCCTTGGGGGCCTCCAGGCCCACTCCGTGCGAGGTTCCGCCTGCGACGACCACCAGCCAGCCGTCGGAGGCGGCCTTCTGCTGGCGGTAGCCGAAGCGGTCGCCCTTGGAGACGCGGGTGACGTCCAGGACGGCGCCCCGATACTCGGTCGCCTCGTGGTCGCCCAGCCAGAGCCGGGTGCCGATCCGGGCGCGGAACCGGGTCTGCGGGAACTGCTGCTGGAGCCTGGCCTGCTCCTCGGCCCGCAGATGGCTCACGAACATGGTGTGCAGCGGCAGCCTGGCGGCCCGCAGGCGGTCCATCCAGGCGATGACCTCCTCGACCGCGTCGGTGCCGTCGGTGCGGTCCAGGGGCAGGTGGAGCGCGAAGCCCTCGAGCCGTACGTCCTCGATGGCGGCGTGCAGCCGGCCGAGGTCCTCCTCGAGGATGCCGTGGCGCTTCATCGAGCTCATGCACTCGATGACGACCCGCGCGCCCACGAGGGCGTGCACGCCGTCCACGGACGACACGGAGCGGATCACCCGGTCCGGCAGCGGCACCGGCTCCTCGCCCCGTCGGAACGGGGTGAGGACGAGCAGGTCGCCGCCGAACCAGTCCTTGATCTTGGCGGCCTCGTACGTGGTGCCGACGGCCAGCATGTCCGAGCCGAAGCGGGCCGCCTCGTCGGCCAGCCGCTCATGGCCGAATCCGTAGCCGTTGCCCTTGCAGACCGGGATCAGTCCGGGGAACTGGTCGATCACGGACTTCTGGTGCGCCCGCCAGCGAGCGGTGTCGACGTAGAGGGAGAGCGCCATGGCCGGCCCGGAACCTTTCTGATGGCTGCGGTGTATCAAAGGTATGTACGAGACCTACGAGATTACGTACGAGACTACGCAACCGTCAGCGGCGCGACATGTAGATGTCGAGCGCCTTGTGCAGGAGCTTGTTGAGCGGGAAGTCCCATTCGCCGACGTACTCCACCGCTTCGCCGCCCGTGCCGACCTTGAACTGGATCAGGCCGAAGAGGTGGTCGGTCTCGTCGAGCGAGTCCGAGATGCCCCGCAGGTCGTAGACGGTCGCGCCCATCGCGTAGGCGTCGCGCAGCATCCGCCACTGCATCGCGTTCGAGGGCCGGACCTCGCGGCCGATGTTGTCCGAGGCTCCGTACGAGTACCAGACGTGCCCGCCGACCACGAGCATGGTGGCCGCGGACAGGTTCACCCCGTTGTGGCGGGCGAAGTACAGCCGCATGCGATTGGGGTCCTCGTTGTTGAGGACGGTCCACATGCGCTGGAAGTACGAGAGCGGGCGCGGGCGGAAGTGGTCGCGGACGGCTGTGATCTCGTACAGCCGCTGCCACTCGGCGAGGTCCTCGTAGCCGCCCTGGACGACCTCGACGCCGGCCTTGTCGGCCTTCTTGATGTTGCGGCGCCACAGCTGGTTGAAGCCCTTGAGGACATCGTCGAGGGAGCGGTTCGCGAGGGGGACCTGGAAGACGTAGCGGGGCTGGACGTCGCCGAAGCCGGCGCCGCCGTCCTCGCCCTGCTGCCAGCCCATCTTCCGCAGCCGGTCGGCGACTTCGAAGGCACGCGGCTCGATGTGCGAGGCCTCGACGTCCTTCAGGCGCTTCACGTCCGGGTCCTGGATACCGGACTTGATGGCGGCGGAGTCCCAACGCCGGATGACGACCGGCGGGCCCATCTTCACGGAGAAGGCGCCCTGCTGCTTGAGATGCGCGAGCATCGGCTGCAGCCAGTCGTCGAGGTTGGGGGCGTACCAGTTGATGACCGGGCCCTCGGGCAGATAGGCCAGGTAGCGCTTGATCTTCGGCAGCTGGCGGTAGAGGACGAGGCCCGCGCCGACGAGTTCACCGGACTTGTCGAACCAACCCAGGTTCTCCGAGCGCCACTCGGTCTTCACATCAGCCCACGCCGGGACCTGGCAGTGGCTCGCCGCGGGCTGGCTCTGGATGAATGCCAGATGCTGCTCACGGCTGATGGTCCTCAGGGTCAGGCTCATGCGGGGCGCTCCTCGGCAGGTGTGTCCCCATCGGTCAGGGGCTCCGGCTCTCGCGCCGAAGCCTACTGTGACCGGGGAGCGCCCCGATTGTGCGTGTGTCCCTTGGCCGGTGGAGGGCCCGAGATGGCTCAGGCGAGGCCTCCGTAGAACATGCCGAGATAGAAGCCGACGGCCGAGGCGCCGAGCCCGACGATCAAGGCGAAGCGTTCCCTCGTGGTCACCGAGATGAACTGCCCGAACGCGCCCGTCCCGATGCCGATCAGTCCTGCCCAGGAAGCCAGGACGTGGAGGTCGTGGAACTGGGCGGTGATGAAGGAGAGGACTCCGAGGAAGAGAGTCACCCCGACCAGCGTGTCCTGGAGCGGGTGGGGCTTGCCGTCGGTGGCGAGAAGGGAATGTCCGGGGTCGGGTCGCATGGCCTGTGCCATGGGGCACCTCCTGGCGTGGCTTCCGGGAAGGCGGCGCATCCTAGCGCCGCCGACATCCGCTGTGTACAGATTGCGTCCCCTCACCACCGGATTTCAACCGGAAGCCGGTGTGCAGGTAGTCTGTACGGTCTGCACCGGTGTCTGCCCAGGTCCATCCAGGGCCCCGACGGCCTCCTCGCTCGCCGAGGGGGATTGTCAGTGGCGGCCGATACCGTTGCTTACGCATCACGACCCTCCTGCCACGGAACGACCGTGGCCGCTGAGTCCAAAGGAGGTGGGTTCCACATGCGTCACTACGAGGTGATGGTCATCCTCGACCCCGATCTCGAGGAGCGCGCTGTCTCCCCGCTGATCGAGAACTTCCTTTCTGTCGTCCGTGAGGGCAACGGAAAGGTCGAGAAGGTCGACACCTGGGGCCGTCGTCGTCTCGCCTACGAGATCAAGAAGAAGCCCGAGGGCATCTACTCGGTCATCGACCTGCAGGCCGAGCCTGCGGTCGTCAAGGAGCTCGACCGCCAGATGAACCTGAACGAGTCGGTCCTCCGGACCAAGGTCCTCCGTCCCGAGACCCACTGAGCACCTAGCTCAGAGGTCATCGGGTTCGAGTAGCAGTAAGCAGCCAGAAGCAATCCCGCCGAGAGGTTCACCCAATGGCAGGCGAGACCGTCATCACGGTCGTCGGCAATCTTGTCGACGACCCCGAGCTGCGCTTCACCCCGTCCGGTGCGGCGGTCGCGAAGTTCCGTATCGCGTCCACCCCCCGCACCTTCGACCGTCAGACCAATGAGTGGAAGGACGGCGAGAGCCTGTTCCTGACCTGCTCGGTCTGGCGTCAGGCGGCGGAGAACGTCGCCGAGTCGCTCCAGCGAGGCATGCGCGTTGTCGTGCAGGGCCGGCTGAAGCAGCGGTCCTATGAGGACCGCGAGGGCGTCAAGCGCACGGTCTACGAGCTGGACGTCGAGGAAGTCGGCCCCAGCCTCAAGAACGCCACGGCCAAGGTCACCAAGACCACGGGTCGCGGTGGCCAGGGTGGCTATGGCGGCGGTGGCGGCCAGCAGCAGGGCGGCGGCAGCTGGGGCGGAAGCTCCGGTGGTGGCCAGCAGGGTGGTGGCGGTGCTCCCGCCGACGACCCGTGGGCGACCAGCGCGCCGGCCGGTGGCGGCCAGCAGCAGGGCGGCGGAGGCGGCTGGGGTGGAAACTCCAGCGGCGGCGGCTACTCGGACGAGCCTCCCTTCTAGGGCACTCCCCTGGAAGACAGCTCGTACCCCAACTTCTTGATCACACAGGAGAAACACCATGGCGAAGCCGCCTGTGCGCAAGCCTAAGAAGAAGGTCTGCGCGTTCTGCAAGGACAAGACCGCGTACGTGGACTACAAGGACACGAACATGCTGCGGAAGTTCATTTCCGACCGCGGCAAGATCCGTGCCCGCCGCGTCACCGGCAACTGCACGCAGCACCAGCGTGACGTCGCCACGGCCGTGAAGAACAGCCGTGAGATGGCGCTGCTGCCCTACACGTCCACCGCGCGATAAGGGAAGGGTGACCAACTAATGAAGATCATCCTGACCCACGAGGTCTCTGGCCTCGGTGCCGCCGGCGATGTCGTCGACGTCAAGGACGGTTACGCTCGCAACTACCTGGTCCCGCGTGGTTTCGCGATCCGCTGGACCAAGGGTGGCGAGAAGGACGTGGCGCAGATCCGCCGCGCCCGCAAGATCCACGAGATCGCGACCATCGAGCAGGCCAACGAGGTCAAGGCCCAGCTCGAGGGCGTGAAGGTGCGTCTGGCCGTTCGCTCCGGCGACGCCGGCCGCCTCTTCGGCTCCGTGACCCCGGCCGACATCGCCACGGCGATCAAGTCCGCGGGTGGCCCCGACGTCGACAAGCGTCGCGTCGAGCTCGGTTCGCCGATCAAGACCCTGGGCTCGCACCAGGTGTCCGTGCGTCTGCACCCCGAGGTTGCCGCGAAGCTCGGCGTCGAGGTTGTCGCCGCGTAACGCTGCTCTCAGCAGTACGGAAGGGCCGCACCCCTCGGGGTGGGGGCCGTACCCCCGTTAAACGGAAAAAAATCACCCGGGGGGGGCGGTTTCCAAAAACCCCCCGGGGCGGGGGGGGGGCCCCGGCCTCAGCAAAAGGGAGGTGAGCAAGAGG
>NZ_JBHJTL010000052.1:0-56524 GCF_042264065.1 Streptomyces sp. NPDC056222
CTTCGGGGCAGGCCCACGGTTGGCATTCAGTCGCCGTCGAAGGGCTCCGGGAGGCGCATCGCCAGGATGGCCATGTCGTCGGAGGCGGGCTCCTGGGCGAAGCGCTCGACCGCGCGCAGAATGCGGGCGGCGACCGCGCCGGCCGTGAGGCCCGTACACGTCTTCAGGACCTCGATCAGGCCGTCGTCTCCGAGCATCCGTGTGCCCTCGCGGCGTTCCGTGACGCCGTCGGTGACGCAGAGCAGAACGTCACCCGGGTCGAGCGTGATCGTCTGCTCGTACAGCTCCAGGTCCTCCAGAACGCCCAGGAGCGGCTGCGGATCGGCTGCAGGAACGACTGTGCCGTCCTGGCGCAGGCGGAGCGGCAGCGGGTGCCCGGCGCAGACGACCTTGAGGATGGCCGAGCCGTCCTCCTGCGGCCACATCTCGCCGTACAGCAGTGTCAGGAAGCGGCTACGGGCGCCCTCGTCGAGGATGGCGGCGTTGAGGCGCTCCAGGACCGCCGGGCCGCCGAAGCCCTCGCGGGCCAGGAGGCGCAGGGCGTGCCGGGCCAGGCCCGTCACGGCCGCGGCCTCCGGGCCCGTACCGCAGACGTCGCCGATCGCGAAGCCGTAGGCGTTGTCGCGGATCGGGAAGAGGTCGTAGAAGTCTCCGCCGACCTCGTTGCCCTCGCCGGCCGCCCGGTAGATGACCTCGACCTCGACGCCGGGGATCTGGGGGAGACCAGGCGGCAGCAGGCTGCGCTGGAGGGACTGACTGATCGCCATGCGCTCCGAGTAGAGGCGGGCGTTGTCGAGGGCTAGGGCCGCTCGGCGGGAGAGGTCCTCGGCCAGTTCCAGGATCTCCTGGCGGAAGTGGTCGTCGGAGGGCTTCCCGAGGGTGAGCATCCCGATGACCCGGTTCCGGGCGACGAGCGGCAGGACCACGGTCTCGCCGCCGACCGCGGCCGCCGTGGCCAGCGTCGTATCGATGCCGGAGGACAAGGGGCCACTGCCCTGGCCCAGTTCGCGGAGCGAAGTGGAGAGTGCGGCCCGGTGCGCGGCCTCGGCCGGGGCTGCCCAGACACGGGCGCCCGGGGTGGGCACCGGGTCGGGCGGGGCGATGGACGACAGCAGGGCCTTCAGCCCGTCGATGCGGTCCTCGTCCTCGTGCAGGACGTAGGAGAGGTACGGCTCCGACACCTGGTCGGCGATCGTGTAGACAGCGCACCAGGTGGCCAAGGTGGGGACCGTCATCTGGGCCATCAGGGCCAGGGTCTGGTCGCGGTCGAGGGTGCCGGCCAGGAGGTCGGAGGCCTCGACGAGGAAGCTGAGGGAGCCGCGGCGGAGCCGTTCGAGCTCGCCGAGGCGGGCCGATTCGACGGCGAGGGCGATGCGGTCGGCGGCGAACTGGAGGCGCAGGGCCTCCTCGTTGGAGTAGCGGTTCGAGCCTTCGGCGGCGACGCCGAGCGAACCGGTGAGACGCCCCTCGACCTTGAGCGGGACGGTGACGACCGAGCGCATCCCGGTGCCTTCGAGGAGCGGGACCGCGCCGGGGACGGCGGCCAGGTCCTCGTGGACGGCCGGCATCCGGGCGGAGCCGTAGCGGCTGGCGCCGGTCTCGACGGGGACGCGGGCGAACCGCTGGCGGGCGGAGGGGAGTCCGGTGGTGGCCCGTACCTCCAGCTCGGTCTCGTCGTCCGTGGCGAGCAGCAGGAAGGCGGAGTCGCCGTCGAGCATGTCGCGGGCGCGCTCCACCGTGCGCTGCAGGAGGCCGTCGAGGTCGTCCGGGGCGGGGGAGCCGATGAAGACCTCGAAGGGGTCAGCCGTGCGGCTCTCGGCGCCCGAGTCGGAGCCCGCGGGGCGCTGTGGGGTCTGGAGGACGGCGCGCTCGTACTCCCGTACGAGGAGGCAGACCGTGGACGGCTCGCCTTCGGCGTCGCGGACGCGCAGATGGGAGGCGTACACGGGGATGACGCGGCCGTCGGCGCAGCGGATGCCGTAGCTGCCTTCCCAGCGGGAGAGTCGGAGGGCCTCGGCGAGGCCGGTGCCGATGCCGGGGGTGTGCGGCCAGGCGGCGAAGTCGCCGAGCGGCTTGCCGGTGACCTGTTCGGAGCCGTAGCCGAAGAGTTCCTCGGCGTCCTCGTTCCAGGAGGTGATGGCGCCGCCGCGGTCGATCTGGGCGACGGCGACGCGGACGCGGGTGTCCGCGACCGGGAGGAGGGCGTCCGGGAGGACCGGGCCGGCGGAGCGGGTGCCGATCGAGCGCTCGGGTAGGTCGAGTTGGAACCAGACATGTTTGTGCGTGGGGGTGTACTCGACGCCCCAGCGGGTGGCGAGGGCGGCGCACAGGAGCAGGCCCCGGCCGTTCTCCCGGTCCGGGTGGGCGAGCGTGCGGCCGCCCTGCAGGGGGATCTCGCGCTCCGGGTAGTGGTCGGCGACCTCGACGCGGACGCCGTCGTCGCTGCGCAGGCACAGCACGTCGGCGGCGGTGCCTGCGTGGATGACGGCGTTGGTGACGAGTTCGCTGGTGAGGACGACGGCGTCGTCGACGACCTCGGCGTACCCCCACCCCTGGAGGGTGTCCCGTACGAAGGCGCGGGCGGTCGCGACGGACCGCCCGACGGGGTCGAAGGTTGCAGCCGCCCGCGCGGTGATCACTGAACTCCTCGTACGCCTCTCGACGCCCGGCTCCGCCATGGTCGGTCTGCCCCTCCCGCTGCCCGGTGGTCGTCTTCGCGCCACCCCACCCCCGCCGGGCGGACCGGGGCGGTTGGACAGCCGGATGCCAGGTTACTTACCTTCGCTGTCCGACCGGATGCCGGTCACCACTGTTTCCGTCCCCCGAGGGTGGGGACGCTATGCGAAGTCGCCGAACTGTTATCGCCTGGTTCGGCTGCGGTGAAACACTGGGCAGGCTTGTGGTGACGGCCCGGGCAGTTCGGTCAACCCCTTCGGGAGGGACACGGTGGAGTCTGGCACGGCGGCGCGGCGCGGCGGCAGCAGCGGCAGCGGCACGCGGGCGAAGGGCGGACGGTCCCGGAGTGGTGGGACGGTGCAGGTGGACGCGGCAGCCATGGACAGGCTGCTGGCCGCCTTGGTCTCGATGCGGGACGGGAATCTGCGCAAGCGGCTGACCGTGTCCGGCGACGGGGTCATGGCGGAGATCTGCGCCGTGTTCAACGAGGTCGCCGACCGGCAGATGCATCTGACCGGCGAGTTGTCGCGGGTGCGGCGCATGGTCGGGCGCGAGGGCAAGCTGTCCGAGCGTCTGGAGGCGGGGGCCAGCGAGGGGGCGTGGGCGGCGGCGATCGAGGCCGCCAACGCGCTGGTCGACGACATGACGCGGCCGGTCTCCGAGGTGGGGCGGGTGCTCTCGGCGGTGGCGGAGGGCGATCTGGACCAGCGGATGGACCTGCGTTCGGACGGGCCCGACGGGGCCGCGCGGCCGCTGCGCGGGGAGTTCCTGAAGGTCGCGCGGACCGTGAACAACCTGGTCGACCAGCTGTCGGCGTTCACTGACGAAGTGACAAGGGTCGCACTCGAGGTCGGTACCGAGGGCAAGCTGGGCGGTCAGGCCCAGGTGCGCGGTATGTCCGGTTCGTGGAAGGATCTCACGGATTCGGTCAACACGATGGCGTACCGGTTGACGGCGCAGGTGCGTGACATCGCTCTCGTGACGACGGCTGTCGCCAAGGGCGATCTGTCCCGAAAGGTCACGGCGCACGTGGCCGGCGAGATGCTCGAGCTGAAGAACACCGTCAACACGATGGTGGACCAGCTGTCGTCGTTCTCCTCCGAGGTGACCCGTGTCGCGCGTGAGGTGGGTACCGAGGGCGAGCTGGGCGGTCAGGCGGAGGTCGCGGGTGTCGCCGGTGTCTGGAAGGACCTGACCGACTCCGTCAACACGATGGCGGGAAATCTCACCAATCAGGTGAGGGGTATCGCCGAGGTGACCACGGCGGTCGCCAACGGTGACCTCTCGCAGAAGGTCACGGTGAGCGCGCGCGGCGAGGTCGCGCAACTCGCGGACACGATCAACCAGATGACCGAGACGCTGCGGACGTTCGCCGACGAGGTGACCCGTGTGTCCGGTGAGGTCGGTGCCCAGGGTCTGCTCGGTGGGCAGGCGCAGGTGCCGGGTGCCGCGGGTACGTGGAAGGACCTCACCGACTCGGTCAACACCGTCTTCCGGAACATCACGACGCAGGTGCGGGACATCGCGCAGGTGACCACGGCGGTCGCCAACGGTGATCTGTCGCAGAAGGTCACCGTCGACGTGGCCGGCGAGATGCTGGAGCTGAAGAACACCGTCAACACGATGGTGGACCAGCTTTCGGCGTTCGGTTCCGAGGTGACCCGCGTCGCGCGGGAGGTCGGTGTCGAGGGTCTGCTCGGCGGTCAGGCGCAGGTGCCGGGTGCCGCGGGTACGTGGAAGGACCTCACCGACTCGGTGAACACGGCGTTCCGCAACCTGACGGGTCAGGTGCGGGACATCGCGCAGGTGACGACGGCGGTCGCCAACGGTGATCTGTCGCAGAAGGTCACCGTCGATGTCGCGGGCGAGATGCTGGAGTTGAAGAACACCGTCAACACGATGGTGTCGCAGCTGTCCTCCTTCGCCGATCAGGTGACGCGCATGGCGAGGGACGTGGGCACGGAGGGCCGCCTCGGCGGTCAGGCCCGTGTCGACGGTGTCTCCGGCACGTGGAAGGAGCTCACCGACTCCGTCAACTTCATGGCCGGCAATCTGACGTCCCAGGTGCGGCAGATCGCCCAGGTGACGACGGCGGTGGCCCGTGGTGATCTGTCGCAGAAGATCGACGTGGACGCGCGCGGCGAGATCCTGGAGCTGAAGAACACCATCAACACGATGGTCGACCAGCTGTCCGCCTTCGCGGAGCAGGTGACCAGGGTGGCCCGTGAGGTGGGTACGGACGGCCGGCTCGGCGGGCAGGCGCAGGTGCCGGGCGTCGCCGGTGTGTGGCGCGATCTGACCGACTCGGTGAACGGCATGGCCGGGAACCTCACCGCCCAGGTCCGTAACATCGCGCAGGTCGCCACGGCGGTGGCGCGCGGTGATCTGTCGCAGAAGATCGACGTGGACGCGCGCGGCGAGATCCTGGAGCTGAAGAACACCCTCAACACCATGGTCGACCAGCTCTCCAGCTTCGCCGAGCAGGTGACGCGGGTGGCCCGTGAGGTGGGTACGGAGGGCATCCTGGGCGGTCAGGCCGAGGTGCAGGGGGTCTCCGGCACCTGGAAGGACCTCACCCAGTCCGTGAACTTCATGGCGAACAACCTGACCTCGCAGGTGCGCAACATCGCCGAGGTCACGACGGCGGTCGCCAAGGGCGATCTGTCGAAGAAGATCACCGTCGACGCCAAGGGCGAGATCCTGGAGCTGGTGACGACCGTCAACACGATGGTCGACCAGCTGTCCAACTTCGCGGACGAGGTGACGCGAGTCGCCCGTGAGGTGGGTACGGAAGGCATCCTGGGCGGCCAGGCGCGGGTCCGCGGGGTCACCGGCACCTGGAAGGACCTGAGCGACAACGTCAACCTGATGGCCAACAACCTGACCAGTCAGGTGCGGAACATCTCCCGGGTCTCCGCGGCCGTCGCCAACGGCGATCTGACCAAGAAGGTGACGGTCGAGGCGCGCGGCGAGGTCGCCGAGCTCGCGGACACCGTCAACACGATGGTGACGACCCTGTCGTCGTTCGCGGACGAGGTGACGCGAGTCGCCCGCGAGGTGGGTACGGAAGGCGAACTGGGCGGTCAGGCAAGGGTTCCTGGCGTCTCGGGCACCTGGAAGGACCTGACCGAGTCGGTGAACTCGATGGCGTCGAACCTGACCGGTCAGGTGCGCCAGATCGCGACGGTCACCACCGCCATCGCCAAGGGCGATCTCACCAAGAAGATCGACATCGACGCGCGCGGCGAGATCCAGGAGCTGAAGAACACCATCAACACGATGGTCGACCAGCTGTCCAACTTCGCCGAGGAGGTCACGCGAGTGGCCCGTGAGGTGGGTACGGACGGCCAGCTGGGCGGCCAGGCGCGGGTGCGGGACGTCGACGGCACCTGGCGGGACCTGACCGAGTCCGTGAACGAGATGGCCGGGAACCTGACCCGGCAGGTGCGCGCGATCGCGGCCGTCGCCACCGCGGTGACCCGCGGCGATCTCAACCTCAAGATCGACGGCGTGGACGCGGCGGGTGAGATCCAGGCTCTCCAGGACAATATCAACACCATGATCGCCAACCTGCGCGACACGACCCTCGCCAACGAGGAGCAGGACTGGCTGAAGGGCAACCTTGCGCGGATCTCCGGTCTGATGCAGGGCCGACGGGATCTGGACGACGTCGCCTCACTCATCATGAGCGAGCTGACCCCGGTCGTCTCCGCCCAGCACGGCGCCTTCTTCGTGGCGCTGCAGACCGGCTCCTCGACGGCCAGCGCGGAACTCGGCGGGCAGGGTGAGGGCTCGTACGAGCTGCGGATGCGCGGCAGTTACGGATACTCCGCCGGCTCCATGCCCACCTCCTTCCGGCCCGGCGAGACGCTCATCGGGACAGCCGCCGAGGAGAAGCGGACGATCCAGGTCAATGTGCCGCCGGGCTATCTGAAGATCTCCTCCGGTCTCGGCGAGGCGGCGCCGGCGCATGTGATCGTGCTCCCGGTCCTCTTCGAGGGGAAGGTCCTCGGCGTGATCGAGCTGGCCTCGTTCCAGCCGTTCACCCAGATCCAGCGGGACTTCCTCAACCAGCTTGCCGAGCTGATCGCGACGACCGTCAACACCATCAGCGTCAACACCAAGACCGAGGTGCTGCTGAAGCAGTCGCAGGAGCTGACCGAGCAGCTGCGGGAGCGCTCGGCCGAGCTGGAGCACCGGCAGAAGGAGCTCCAGGGCTCCAACGCGGAGCTGGAGGAGAAGGCGGAGCTCCTCGCCCGGCAGAACCGGGACATCGAGGTGAAGAACACCGAGATCGAGGAGGCCCGGCAGGTCCTGGAGGAGCGTGCCGAACAGCTCGCCGTCTCCATGCGGTACAAGTCGGAGTTCCTGGCCAACATGTCGCACGAGCTGCGCACGCCGCTCAACTCGCTGCTTATTCTGGCCAAGCTGCTCGCCGACAACGCGGACCACAACCTCTCGCCCAAGCAGGTCGAGTTCGCCGAGACCATCCACGGCGCGGGCTCCGACCTGCTCCAGCTGATCAACGACATCCTCGACCTGTCCAAGGTCGAGGCGGGCAAGATGGACGTCTCCCCGACCCGTATCGCGCTGGTCCAGCTCGTCGACTACGTCGAGGCGACGTTCCGGCCGCTGACCGCGGAGAAGGGGCTCGACTTCTCGGTCCGGGTCTCGCCCGAACTGCCCGCCACGCTCCACACCGACGAGCAGCGGCTCCTCCAGGTGCTGCGCAACCTGCTGTCCAACGCGGTGAAGTTCACCGACACGGGCGCGGTGGAGCTGGTCATCCGGCCGGCCGGGACGGATGTGCCGCAGTCGATCCGCGAGCAGCTGCTGGAGGCCGGTTCGCTGCGCGACCCGGAGGCCGAGCTGATCGCGTTCTCCGTGACGGACACCGGCATCGGGATCGCGGCGGGCAAGATGCGGGTGATCTTCGAGGCGTTCAAGCAGGCCGACGGGACGACCAGCCGCAAGTACGGCGGTACGGGTCTGGGGCTCTCCATCAGCCGTGAGATCGCGCGGCTGCTCGGCGGTGAGATCTACGCGGCGAGCGAGCCGGGCCGCGGCTCGACGTTCACCCTCTATCTGCCATTGAGCCCGAGCGAGCTGCCTCCGCACGGGTACGGGCAGGATCCGGGGTCGATCGACCCGCAGTCGGGTCTGGAGGACGGTACGGGCGAGGGGGCGTACGCGCCCGGGCCGATGGCGGCCGACCTGCGCTCCGGCGCGGGCGCGCTGTTCCGGCACCGGCGCAAGGCGGCGCCGAGCGGCGCGGACGCGTGGCCGGCGCTGCCGGGCCAGCCCGGCCGGGCCGGTCAGAACGAGCAGACGGCGGCCGACGAGCGGGCGGACTCCGAGCCGCGCCGCACGTTCTCCTTCGGCGGCGAGAAGGTGCTGATCGTCGACGACGACATCCGCAACGTCTTCGCCCTCACCAGCGTCCTGGAACAGCACGGCCTGGCGGTGCTGTACGCGGAGAACGGCCGCGAGGGCATCGAGGTCCTGGAGCAGCACGACGATGTGACGGTCGTTCTGATGGACATCATGATGCCCGAGATGGACGGCTATGCGACGACGACGGCGATCCGGCGGATGCCGCAGTTCGCGGGGCTGCCGATCATCGCGCTCACGGCGAAGGCGATGAAGGGCGACCGGGAGAAGGCGATCGAGTCGGGTGCCTCCGACTACGTCACCAAGCCGGTCGATCCCGATCACCTGCTCTCCGTGATGGAAGAGTGGATGCGCGGAAACGGAACCGGGGGTTGTTGACGGACTGTCGCCGAGGGCGTGTGAGAGCGCGATATTCGGGGAACCTTCTGGTCTCTCACCGCGTTTCTGCTACGTGCACAGTGACATCGCGGTGACAGGGTGTGGCGACAGGCGGGGTGCGGCTACCATGACCGGCACAAGGACGGACGGCGCATGGGAGTCGTCTTCTGGGGCGGCGCCCGGTGCTTCCCCCGGCTCGGCGAGTCGGGGAGAGCCGATGCCGGGGCGAGGAGGACGGGGCATGGTGCAGAAGGCCAAGATCCTCCTGGTCGATGACCGGCCGGAGAATCTGCTGGCGCTGGAGGCCATTCTCTCCGCGCTCGATCAGACGCTGGTGCGGGCATCGTCCGGGGAGGAAGCGCTCAAGGCGCTGCTGACCGACGATTTCGCGGTCATTCTGCTGGATGTCCAGATGCCCGGAATGGACGGATTCGAGACCGCCGCGCACATCAAGCGGCGCGAGCGGACCCGGGACATTCCGATCATCTTCCTCACCGCGATCAACCACGGCCCGCACCACACCTTCCGTGGCTACGCCGCGGGCGCGGTCGACTACATCTCCAAGCCGTTCGACCCGTGGGTGCTGCGCGCCAAGGTCTCGGTCTTCGTCGAGCTGTACATGAAGAACTGTCAGTTGCGCGAGCAGGCCGCGCTGCTCCGCCTCCAGCTGGAGGGCGGCAGCGGCCACGGTGGCCACGCGAAGGAGTCGGCCGGGCTGCTCGCCGAGCTCTCCGCCCGCCTCGCCGCGGTCGAGGAGCAGGCCGAAGCCCTGTCCAAACAGCTGGACGACGACTCCGCCGACGCGGCGGCCGTCGCCACCGCCGCCCATCTGGAGCGCAAGCTCACCGGGCTGCGGCGGGCGCTCGACGCGCTGGAGCCCGGCACCGGCGGGCCGCCCGTCCTTCCCTCGCAGAGCTGACGCACCATCACCAATTCGGCGCCCGTGGTGAGCGGGCGTCAGTTTCGTGCCCAGGCAAGCACGACACGAACGGGTGAGCCCGGACGCGCACGTGTCCCTCGCCGCTCACACCGGTAACCTCAGCATCATGGCCTCACGTACGTCCGGCAAAGGTTCCCAGGGCACGGCGGGCACCGCGAAGCCGCGCGCCGGCCGTACGACTGGCGCTGCGAAGAAAGCGGCGCCCGCGAAGTCCCCTGCCAAGCCCCCCGCGAAGAAGACCGCGGCCAAGAAGGCCGCGCCGGCGAAGCGCGCGCCCGCCAAGAAGACCGCGGCGAAGAAGGCGGTCCCCAAGCCCGCACCGTCCCCGACCGGGGGCGTCTACCGGCTCGCCCGCGGACTGTGGCTCGGCCTCGCGCACGCGGTGGGAGCGATGTTCCGGGGCATAGGACGCGGAGCGAAGGGTCTCGACCCGGCGCACCGCAAGGACGGCATGGCGTTGCTGCTGCTCGGCGTCGCGCTGATCGTCGCCGCCGGGACCTGGTCCAATCTGCGCGGCCCGGTCGGCGACCTCGTCGAGATGCTCGTCACCGGCGCCTTCGGCCGCCTCGACCTGCTCGTGCCGCTGCTGGTCGGCGCCATCGGCATCCGGCTGATCCTCTACCCGGAGAAGCCCGAGGCCAACGGCCGGATCGTGATCGGCCTGTCCGCCCTCGTCCTCGGTGTGCTCGGACAGGTCCACATCGCCTGCGGCTCCCCGGGGCGCGGCGAGGGCACCGAGGCCATGCAGGACGCCGGCGGCCTGATCGGGTGGGCCGCGTCCAAGCCGCTCGTCTTCATGATGGGCGAGGTCCTCGCCGTACCCCTGCTGGTCCTGCTCACGATCTTCGGGCTCCTGGTCGTCACCGCCACCCCCGTCAACGCAATCCCGCAGCGGCTGCGTGCGCTCGGAGCCAGGCTCGGCATCGTCGAGCCCGCGGACGACCCCGAGGCGGCCGAGGAGACGTACGAGGAGGACTGGCGCGAGGCCGGCCCGCAGCCCGCCGCCCGTTCCCGGCGCGGCACCCCCGGACCCGCCCAGGTCTACGACGTCGACCGGGCCGAGGAGGAGGCGCTCACCCGGCGCAGCCGCCCGCGCCGCCCCTCGGTGCAGCCCGCCTTCGACCGTCCGATGGACGCGGTGGACGTGGCAGCCGCGGCGGCCGCCGCCCTCGACGGCGCCGTGCTCAACGGGATGCCGCCCTCCCCGCTGGTCGCCGATCTGACCCGGGACGTCACCGCCGAGCGGGCCGCCGCCCTGGCCGCGGCCGCCGCCGAAGCGGCCGAGGCTCCGCCCGCCGCCCCGGTGCCGACCGCCCGCGGCGAGAAGGCCGGGCGCATCCCCGGAGCCGTACCGGATCTGACCAAGCCGGCGCCCGAGCACACCGAGCTGCCTCCCCGGGCGGAGCAGCTGCAGCTCTCCGGGGACATCACGTACGCCCTGCCCTCGCTCGACCTGCTGGAGCGTGGCGGCCCGGGCAAGACGCGCAGCGCGGCGAACGATGCCGTGGTGGACTCGCTCTCCAACGTCTTCACCGAGTTCAAGGTGGACGCGGCCGTCACCGGATTCACCCGGGGGCCGACGGTCACGCGGTACGAGGTCGAGCTCGGTCCGGCCGTGAAGGTCGAGAAGATCACGGCCCTGACGAAGAACATCGCGTACGCCGTGGCTTCACCGGACGTCCGGATCATCTCGCCGATCCCCGGCAAGTCCGCGGTCGGCATCGAGATCCCGAACTCCGACCGGGAGATGGTCAACCTCGGCGACGTGCTGCGCCTGGCCGCGGCCGCGGAGGACGACCATCCGATGCTGGTCGCGCTCGGCAAGAACGTCGAGGGCGGCTACGAGATGGCCAACCTGGCGAAGATGCCGCACGTCCTGGTCGCCGGTGCCACCGGCTCCGGAAAGTCCTCGTGCATCAACTGCCTGATCACGTCGATCATGATAAGAGCGACCCCCGAGGACGTCCGGATGGTGCTCGTCGACCCCAAGCGGGTCGAGCTCACCGCGTACGAGGGCATCCCTCACCTGATCACGCCGATCATCACCAACCCCAAGCGGGCCGCCGAGGCCCTGCAGTGGGTCGTACGCGAGATGGACCTGCGCTACGACGACCTGGCCGCCTTCGGCTTCCGGCACATCGACGACTTCAACGAGGCCATCCGCAACGGCAAGGTCAAGCTGCCCGAAGGCAGCGAGCGTGAGCTCAAGACCTATCCGTACCTGCTGGTGATCGTGGACGAGCTGGCCGACCTGATGATGGTCGCGCCCCGGGACGTCGAGGACGCCATCGTCCGCATCACCCAGTTGGCCCGCGCCGCCGGCATCCATCTCGTGCTCGCCACCCAGCGGCCCTCGGTGGACGTCGTCACCGGTCTGATCAAGGCGAACGTGCCCTCGCGGCTCGCCTTCGCGACCTCCTCGCTCGCCGACAGCCGGGTCATCCTCGACCAGCCGGGCGCCGAGAAGCTCATCGGAAAGGGTGACGGTCTGTTCCTGCCGATGGGCGCGAACAAGCCCGTCCGGATGCAGGGCGCCTTTGTCACCGAGGCCGAGGTCGCGGCCGTCGTGCAGCACTGCAAGGACCAGATGGCGCCGGTCTTCCGGGACGACGTCACCGTCGGGACCAAGCAGAAGAAGGAGATCGACGAGGAGATCGGCGACGACCTGGACCTGCTGTGCCAGGCGGCCGAACTGGTCGTCTCCACGCAGTTCGGCTCGACCTCGATGCTCCAGCGCAAGCTGCGCGTCGGCTTCGCCAAGGCCGGGCGGCTGATGGACCTGATGGAGTCGCGGAACATCGTCGGGCCGAGCGAGGGATCCAAGGCGCGCGACGTGCTCGTCAAGCCGGATGAGCTGGACGGGGTACTGGCCGTCATTCGCGGGGAGTCCGGGGAGTGAGACCGAGGGAGTCCGGGACCCGATCGGCGGATGTCCGGGGCATGGCCCGCGGGGAGTTGCGGGCCTGATCCGCGGGTGGGCCTCGCCATAACGAGACCTGGCCGAGACTCACTCGTAAGGGAATTTGGGCAACCGTTTCCCTTGGGCGTTCGTCAAGTTGGAGGGAGGGACAGAACGATGTCCCAGCCTCATGGCGTACAAACTGCGTCCGCCCGGTTGCCCCACCCTTTCGTACCACCCATAGACTGAACATCCAGCAGGTGGTTACACGCTCGAAAGGCGCTCTCGTGTCCATCGGCAACTCCCCCGAATCCCCCGAAGACGACCGGAACTTCCCGGCAGACGACCGGGATTCGATCGGTCGTGCTCTCCAGCAGGCCCGGATCGCCGCCGGTCTCACCGTCGACGAGGTCAGTGCCTCCACGCGCGTCCGTATCCCGATCGTTCACGCGATCGAGGAGGACGACTTCACGCGCTGCGGCGGCGATGTCTACGCCCGCGGTCACATTCGTACGCTCGCGCGTGCCGTGGGACTCGATCCCTCGGCTCTCATCGAGCAGTACGACGCCGACCACGGCGGCCGGCCCTCGCCCACCCCCGCCGCACCCCTCTTCGAGGCGGAACGCATCCGCCCCGAGCCGCGCCGTCCCAACTGGACCGCCGCCATGGTGGCCGCGATCGTCGCCGTCGTCGGTTTCGTCGGCTTCACGATGTTCAACGGGAACGACACGGCGAACACCGGTGGCGCGGTGGCCGAGGGCCCGGCCCCCGACAAGAAGACCACCGCTCCCACCACGAAACCGACCAAGACCCCGAAGCCGGTCCCCACCGGCAGCGCCATCGCGGCGGTCCCGAAGGACAAGGTCACGGTCAAGCTCACCGCGGTCGGCGACAAGAGCTGGATCTCGGCCAAGGCGAGCGACGGCAAGCTGCTCTTCGACGGGCTCCTCCTCAAGGGCGAGTCCAAGACCTTCCAGGACGACGAGCGCGTCGACCTGATCCTCGGCAACGCCGGCCCGATCGAGCTCTTCGTGAACGGCAAGAAGATCGAAGAGAAGTTCGAGTCGGGTGCCGTCGAGCGGCTCTCGTACACCAAGGGTGCCCCCGAGTCCGGATGAGGTTCCGGGCAGCCGTCGCGCAGGTGAACCCTGCGCGGCGGGGGTACGGCCAGGACGAAGTAGTCTTGAGCCCATGCCCGAACGCCGTACCGTCGCCCTTGTCACTCTTGGCTGCGCCCGTAACGAGGTGGACTCGGAGGAGCTCGCAGGCCGCTTGGCAGCGGACGGCTGGGAGCTCGTCGAGAACGCCGAGGACGCAGATGTCGCCGTCGTCAACACCTGTGGATTCGTCGAGGCCGCCAAGAAGGACTCCGTCGACGCCCTCCTCGAAGCCAATGATCTGAAGGATCACGGCAAGACCCAGGCCGTCGTGGCCGTCGGCTGCATGGCCGAGCGGTACGGCAAGGAGCTCGCCGAGGCGCTGCCCGAGGCCGACGGCGTGCTCGGCTTCGACGACTACGCCGACATCTCCGGCCGCCTCCAGACCATCCTCAGCGGTGGCAGCGTGGAGGCCCACACCCCGCGCGACCGGCGCAAACTGCTTCCGCTGTCCCCGGTGGAGCGGCAGCAGGCCGCCGCCGAGGTCGCGCTCCCGGGCCACGGCGCCGTGGAGGCGCCCGAGAACGTGCCGAGCGACCTCCCCGAGGGACTCGCCCCGGCCTCCGGCCCGCGCGCCCCGCTGCGCCGCCGGCTGGACCGCAGCCCCGTCGCCTCGGTGAAGCTCGCCTCCGGCTGCGACCGCCGCTGCTCCTTCTGCGCCATCCCGTCCTTCCGCGGCTCCTTCGTCTCGCGACGTCCCTCCGACGTCCTGAACGAGACGCGCTGGCTCGCCGAGCAGGGCGTGAAGGAGATCATGCTGGTCTCCGAGAACAACACCTCCTACGGCAAGGACCTGGGCGACATCCGCCTCCTGGAGAGCCTGCTGCCCGACCTCGCGGCCGTCGACGGCATCGAGCGGGTACGGGTCAGCTACCTCCAGCCCGCCGAGATGCGCCCCGGCCTCATCGACGTTCTGACGTCGACCGAGAAGGTCGCCCCGTACTTCGACCTGTCCTTCCAGCACAGCGCCCCCGACGTGCTCCGGGCCATGCGCCGCTTCGGTGACACCGACCGCTTCCTGGAGCTCCTGGGCACGATCCGTGACAAGGCCCCGACGGCCGGCGCCCGGTCCAACTTCATCGTCGGATTCCCCGGCGAGACCGAGGCGGACTTCGCCGAGCTGGAACGCTTCATCACCCACGCCCGTCTCGACGCCATCGGCGTCTTCGGCTACTCCGACGAGGACGGCACGGAAGCCGCCACGTACGAGCACAAGCTCGACCAGGAGGTCGTCGACGAGCGGCTCGCCCATCTCTCACGGCTCGCCGAGGAGCTCACCGCCCAGCGTGCGGAGGAGCGGATCGGAGAGACCCTGGAAGTACTCGTCGAATCGATCGACGAGGAGGACGGCGTGATCGGCCGTGCGGCCCACCAGGCGCCCGAGACGGACGGGCAGGTCGTCATCACCACGGACTCGGTCGACGGCCGGGATCTCGCTCCCGGCCGTATGGTCGTGGCGAAGGTCGTGGGAACGGAAGGCGTCGACCTGGTGGCCGAGTGTCTTTTTGAGGAGGCGGGCAGATGACCGGAGTCCCGGCATCCGCTTCGGGCGGGACCGGTAGGCCCGCGCCCGGCGGCAAGCTGGGGGTCCCCCCTCGCCCGCAGGGCGCAGGGGGAGCCAAGGCCGTCGACCAGGCGGGCCTCTGGAACATCGCGAACATCCTCACCATGATCCGCCTGGTGCTCGTGCCGGCCTTCGTGGTGCTGCTGCTCCAGGACGGTGGGCACGACCCGGTCTGGCGTGCCTGGGCATGGGCCGCGTTCGCCGTCGCCATGATCACGGACGTCTTCGACGGCCATCTGGCGCGGACGTACAACCTGGTCACGGACTTCGGGAAGATCGCCGACCCGATCGCCGACAAGGCGATCATGGCCGCGGGGCTTATCTGTCTGTCGTCGCTCGGGGACCTGCCCTGGTGGGTGACGGCCGTGATCCTCGCGCGTGAGCTGGGCATCACGCTGATGCGGTTCTGGGTGATCCGGCACGGGGTCATCCCGGCCAGCCGCGGCGGCAAGATGAAGACGCTGGCGCAGGGCACGGCGGTCGGTATGTACGTGCTGGTGCTCACCGGTCCACTCGCCACCTTGCGCTTCTGGGTGATGGCGGTGGCCGTCGTGCTGACGGTCGTCACCGCTCTGGACTATGTGCGAGAGGCGATCGTCCTGCGACGCAAGGGGCTGGCGGAACGCGCCGCGCAGTCCGGCGGAGGGGCGGTCGGCGGGTCGGGCGGCGGTTCGGTCGGCGCGGGTGATGAGCCGGTCGCGGGATCGGTCGACTCGGGAGATTCGGGCGGCGAGTCCGTCGGCGGGTCGGTCGGAGAGCCGGTCGGTGAGTCCGTTCCGGGGCAGCCCGCCACGGGGCCGGAGGCCGAGGCGCCCGAGGTGCCCGGGGGTTCCGGGGCGTCCGCGAAGGGACCGGCGGCGGGGTCGGCGCGATGAACGAAGCCGCCCGGGTGCTGGAACTGCTCGCGGAGCGTGGTCATACAGTGGCCGCCGCGGAGTCCCTCACGGGCGGCCTGGTGGCCGCGGAGCTCACAGGGGTGCCTGGAGCATCGAACGGCTTCCGCGGGTCCGTCACCGCGTACGCCACGGCCCTCAAGCACGAACTCCTGGGGGTCGACAAGACCCTTCTGGCCGAGCGCGGAGCGGTCGATCCCGAGGTCGCGCTGCAGATGGCGGCCGGTGCGCGCCGGCGACTGGGCGCCGACTGGGGGATCGCCACGACCGGCGTGGCCGGGCCCGATCCGCAGGACGGACAGCCCGTCGGAACGGTGTACGTGGCCGTCGCGGGACCCGTCGGAGCCGGGAAAGTGGCCGCATTGCGGTTGAACGGCGGCCGTGCGGAAATCCGTAGAGAGAGTGTACGGAGCGTGCTGGAACTGCTCGGCGACGAACTCTCGGGAAATGGGCGGGCACAGGATACGGAACAGAACGGGGGGAATTGATGTTTGCAGCCCTGAGTGAACACGACATCGCTCCCCGCACGGCCGCAGCGCGAGGCGGTACGGTGGGGCGTGAAGGATGCGGCTACGCGGTCCGAGGAGGGAGCCACCGATGATTCTGCTCCGTCGCCTGTTGGGTGACGTGCTGCGTCGGCAGCGCCAGCGCCAGGGCCGTACTCTGCGCGAAGTCTCCTCGTCCGCCCGAGTTTCGCTCGGCTATCTCTCCGAGGTGGAGCGGGGGCAGAAGGAGGCTTCCTCCGAGCTGCTCTCCGCGATCTGCGACGCGCTTGACGTACGGATGTCCGAGCTCATGCGTGAAGTGAGCGACGAGCTGTCGCTGGCCGAACTGGCCGAGTCTGCAGCGGCGAGCGAACCGGTGCCCGCGCCGGTACGTCGCCCGATGCTCAATTCGGTGTCGGTGACGTCGGTGGCAGGTGTGCCCACCGAGCGGGTGACCATCAAGGCGCCCGCAGAAGCGGTGGACGTCGTCGCTGCCTGAACCGAAGTGGGCGAGAGCCCCGGGTGGTGTCCTCTACGGACGCCGGCCGGGGCTTTCGTCGTCTCCCGGGCGTCATATTGCTGTTTTGGTCGCATTTAGTCCGAGATGCCCGGCTTCATGGGTTCATGCCATGGTGGGGAGGAACGTACGACTGGTTGGAGATCCCGCATGTCTGTCGTCAAGAGCTCGCTGTCCGACGCCGACCTCAAGACGGTCGGCGGCGCCCTGCAGGGCGCGCTGGTCGACCTGGTCGATCTCGCCCTGGTTGCCAAGCAGGTGCACTGGAACGTGGTCGGACCGCGCTTCCGCTCCGTTCATCTGCAGCTCGACGAGGTCGTGGTCACCGCGCGTCAGCACTCCGACATCGTGGCGGAACGCGCCTCCGCGATCGGCGTGAACCCTGACGGGCGTTCCGCGACGGTCGCGTCGACGAGCGCGATCGGCGCCGTGTCCGTCCCCGATGGGTGGATCAAGGACGGGGACGCCGTCGGGATCCTGGTCGAGGCGCTCGGCTCCGTGGTCGTACGGATGCGGGAGCGCATCAAGGTGACCGAGGACCCCGATCCGGTCACGCAGGACATCCTCATCGGTCTGACGGCCGACCTCGAGAAGCATGCGTGGATGTTCCAGGCGGAGAGCGCCTAGGCGTGGCGCGGGTGCCGAGCGGGCCGCGGGCGCCGCGCATGTCGTGCTGGGCGTGCGCCGGGTCTGCCTCCGGTGCGCCCTCCCGTCGTGCGATACGCCCGGTCTAGCGTCGACCGGAGGAGGCGGCCATGGAGCGGCGACGGGTTCCGCTGGTGACGCCCGCGTGGATCGCGGGCGGGCTGGTGGCCGGCGGGCTGTGGTGGTGGGCGGTGCTGCGACTGGTGCTGGTCCCGGAGCACTCGGGACTGGTGGAGGGGGCGGTCGCGGCCGGTGGCTGGGGGTTGAGCCTGCTGCCGGTGCATGTGGCGCCGTCAGCCGCCGCGGGCGGCACAGCACGCGACGGCCGGACGGCGGAGCGCACGGGGGGCGCACCGGTCACCACGGCATCGCGACCCCGCCGTTGGGGCGGAGGATCTGACCCGTCGTGAACGACGCCGCGTCGGAGGCGAGGTGGAGGACCGCGTGCGCGATGTCCTCCGGCTCACCCACCCGACCCAGGGGGGAGTGGCGGGCCATGGCCGTCTCCGCCTGCTGCTGCGCGGCCGGTTCGTGGCGGTCGGTCATGGGGGTGCGGATCCAGCCGGGGGCGATCGCGTTGACCCGGATGCCGTGCCGTCCGACCTCCGTGGCCAGGGTCTTGGTCAGCTGCACGACGGCGGCCTTGGTGACGCTGTAGCAGAGCAGGCCCGGGCTTGCGGTGTCCATCGCGCCCGAGGCCATCGTGACGATGGAGCCACGGGTCCCGCTCGCGATCATCGAGCGGGCCGCCTCCTGGCAGGCGTAGAGGACCCCCTTGAAATTGACCCCGAGAACACGGTCCAGATCCTCGTCACGGGTCTCCAGAACCGTGCTGGTGTGCATGATTCCGGCGACGGCCGCCATCGTGTGCAGCGGGCCGGCGCTCGCGACGGCGGCGGCGAGGGCGGCGCGGTCGGTGACGTCGAGGGTGTACGTGTGTGCCGTGCCGCCTCGTTTCTCGACGAGATCCGCGGTTCCGCGGAGGCCGACTTCGTCGAGATCCGCGCAGTGGACGGTCGCGCCCGCCTCCGCGAGGAGTGCGGCGGTCGCGCGGCCGATCCCGCTCGCGGCGCCGGTGACGAACGCGGTGCGGCCGGTGAGGTCGTACGCCGTGAGGGCCATGACCGGACCGTACGACCGAATCTGACGGACCGTCAATTGGTGTGCGGGGATTCTCCGGAGGGACCCTTCTGGCAACCGGGGCACCAGTAGGTGACGCGCTCGCCGAGCTCGGCCCTGTGGATGGCGGCGCCACAGCGCAGGCAGGGGCGGTGCTCGCGGCCGTAGACGTGGAGATGGTGCGCGGGCTGCCGGGTCGTGGTCGTGCGGCGGTCCGGGCGGTCCTTGTTCGCTTCGAGGAGGCGATGGGCGGTTGCGACGAGCCGCTCGGGGACGCCGGACGGCAGCTCGCCGACCGGGAGCCAGGGGGTGACCGCGGCGAGGAAGGCCAGCTCCGACTTGTAGACATTGCCGATGCCCGCGAGATTCCGCTGGTCCAGGAGGGCCTCGCCCAGGGCGCGGGTGGGGTCGGCGGTGAGCCTGCGGACGGCCTCCGCCGGGTCCCAGTCCGGGCCGAGGAGGTCAGGTCCGAGGTGGCCCACGACATCCTGCTCGTCGGCGGTGCGGATCAGTTCGAGCACGGGGAGGCGGTAGCCGACCGCGGTGTGCTCCTCGTTGCCGAGGACCGCCCGGATCTGGTGGGCGGGGCCGCCGCGCCAGCGCTCACCGGTGGCGAACACTCGCCATGAGCCCTCCATCCGTAGATGCGAGTGGAGGGTCAGGCCGCCGTCGAAGCGGGTGAGCAGGTGCTTGCCGCGTGGCGTCACATCCAGGACCGCACGGCCGGTCAGATCGGCGGTGGCGAAGCGGGGCACGCGCAGATCCGACCGGGTCAGGACGCGTCCGGCGAGCGCGGAGTGCAGTCGGCGGGCTGTCTGCCAGACGGTATCTCCTTCGGGCATGACTCCATCATCGGTCGGTTACGGGCGGAGGCGCAGCCCCCTCGGCGTGGCGTGGAAACCGGCGGCCTCCAGCGGACGGGCGAGGGGAGAGGTGAGAGCGGCGGCTCCGTTGACGCGCTCCACCGTGACCGTGCCGAGGGATCCCACGAGGGCGGCCGAGGCCAGGGACTCGGCCGCGGCTCTCAGTGCGGGGTCGTCCGGGTCGGTGGGCCAGGACAGCAGGGTCTTGCCGCCGCGCTCCATGTACAGGGTCAGCTCCCCGTCGACCAGGACGACCATCGAGCCGGCCTTGCGGCCCGGCTTGTGCCCGGCGCCGGTCGGCGGCTCGGGCCAGGGCAGCGCCGCCCCGTACGCGTTGGCCGGGTCGGCCGCCGCCAGGACCACCGCGCGCGGGCCGGCGCCCGCCTCCGCGCCGCGATCCCGGGCGGTCGCCGCCGCGCGCAGCCGGTCGACGGCCCCGTCCATCGCGAACTGGGCGGCGCCGAGCCCCTCCACCACATAGCCGCGGCGGGCCTGCCCGCTGTCCTCGAAGGCCGACAGGATGCGGTACGTGGCGGAGAAGCCGCCCTCGACGCCCTCGGCGGCCACCGCGCCACGGGTGACCACGCCGTGCCGGTCCAGGAGCGTGCGGGCGAGCGCGTGGGCGCGATGGGTCGGCTCCGGCTCCGAGGGCGGCAGCAGCGACCAGCGACCGCTGACCGTGGGCGGACCGGTCCGTGAGGCCGGTCGGGCGGCCGCGGTGAGCGTGCCGTAACGGCCACGCGGGACCGTGCGCTTGGCGCGGTGGGCCGTGGACCCCGCCGTACGGCCGGAGCCGAGGAGGGAGCGCAGCGGCGCGAGGGTGTCGTTGGTGAGCCGTCCCGACCAGGCCAGATCCCAGACCGCGTCCGCGAGTTGGGGATCGGTGACGTCCGGGTGGGTGGTGGCCCGTACCTGGTCGGCGATCTGGCGGAAGAACAGGCCGTACCCGCCGGACAGGGTGGTCAGGACCGACTCGTGGAGCGCGGTGGTTTCGAGCGGGTGCGCGGGCGGCAGCAGCAGGGGCGCCGCGTCGGCGAGGTAGAGGGAGACCCAGCCGTCCTTCCCGGGCAGGGCGCCCGCGCCGGCCCAGACGACCTCGCCGGTCGTGGTCAGTTCGTCGAGCAGCGCAGGGGAGTAGTCCCTGACCCGGGACGGCAGGATCAGCTTCTCCAGGGCGGAGGCCGGCACGGGCGCGCCCTGCAACTGCTCGACGGCACGGGCCAGTCCGTCGATCCCGCGCAGGCCGTTGCTCCCCAGGTGCTGCCACTGCGGCAGGAAGGTGGCGAGCGCCGCGGGGGACACGGGCTCCAGTTCATGACGGAGCGCGGCGAGCGAGCGGCGGCGCAGGCGTCGCAGTACGGCTGCGTCGCACCACTCCTGGCCGATGCCGGAGGGATGGAACTCGCCCTGGACGACCCGCCCGGCGGCGGCCAGGCGCTGGAGGGCGCCGTCGGTGACGGCCGCGCCGAGGCCGAAGCGGGCGGCAGCCGCGGAGGAGGTGAACGGGCCGTGGGTGCGCGCGTGGCGGGCCAGAAGGTCGCCGAGCGGGTCCTTGACCGGCTCCGTGAACGCCTCGGGGACGCCGACGGGGAGGGCGGTGCCCAGGGCGTCCCGCAGTCGGCCGGCGTCCTCGATCGCCGCCCAGTGGTCGGCTCCGCCGATGCGGACCCGGATGGCCCGCCGGGCCGCTCCCAGCTCCTGTGCCCAGGCGGGCTCGCCCCCGCGCTCGGTCAACTCGGCCTCGGTGAGCGGGCCGAGGACCCGCAGCGCGTCGGCGACACCCTCCACGTCCTTGATGCGGCGGTCCTCGGCGAGCCACTGGAGCTCCCGCTCCAGCTCGGTGAGCACGTCCGCGTCGAGCAGCTCCCGCAGCTCCGCCTGGCCGAGCAGCTCGGCGAGAAGGCGGGAGTCCAGCGACAGGGCGGCGGCCCGCCGCTCGGCGAGCGGGGAGTCGCCCTCGTACAGGAACTGGGCGACATAGCCGAAGAGCAGGGAGCGGGCGAAGGGCGACGGCTCGGGGGTGGTCACCTCGACCAGGCGGACGCGCCGGGACTCGATGTCGCCCATCAGCTCCTGGAGCCCGGGGACGTCGAAGACGTCCTGGAGGCATTCGCGGACGGCCTCCAGAACGATCGGGAAGGAGCCGAACTCGCTCGCCACCTGGAGCAGTTGGGCGGCGCGCTGGCGCTGCTGCCAGAGCGGTGTGCGCTTGCCGGGATTACGCTTGGGCAGCAGCAGGGCCCGCGCGGCGCACTCGCGGAAGCGGGAGGCGAACAGGGCGGAGCCGCCGACCTGGTCGGTGACGATCTGCCCGATCTCCCCCTTGTCGAAGAGCGCGTCCGCCGCACCGATCGGGGCCTGATCGGAGTCGTACGTGGTGTCGAGGTGCCGGTCCGGGCTCACCGGGTCGTCGAGAAGATCGAGGCCCATCAGATCGGCGTCCGGCAGGCGCAGCACGATCCCGTCGTCCGCGTGCATGACCTGGGCGTCCATGCCGTACCGCTCGGCGAGACGGGCCCCGAGGGCCAGCGCCCACGGGGCGTGCACCTGGGCCCCGAAGGGGGAGTGGATGACGACCCGCCAGTCGCCGAGCTCGTCCCGGAACCGCTCGACAAGGATCGTGCGGTCGTCCGGCACATGTCCGCAGGCCTGGCGCTGCTCGTCCAGATACGCCAGCACATTGTCGGCGGCCCAGGCGTCCAGGCCCGCGGCGACCAGCCGAAGCCGGGCGTCCTCGGTCTCCAGCGAACCGACCTCGCGCAGGAAGGCGCCCACCGCGCGGCCCAGTTCGAGCGGGCGGCCCAGCTGGTCGCCCTTCCAGAACGGCAGCCGGCCCGGCACCCCTGGGGCGGGGGAGACCAGGACCCGGTCCCGCGTGATGTCCTCGATCCGCCAGGAGGTCGTGCCCAGCGTGAATACGTCGCCGACCCTGGACTCGTACACCATCTCCTCGTCCAGCTCGCCGACCCGTCCACCGCCCTTCTTGGGGTCGGCGCCCGCGAGGAAGACCCCGAATAGGCCCCGGTCGGGGATCGTGCCGCCCGAGGTGACGGCGAGCCGCTGCGCACCCGGGCGGCCGGTGACCGTGCCGGCGACCCGGTCCCAGACCACGCGCGGGCGCAGCTCGGCGAACGCGTCCGAGGGATAGCGTCCGGCCAGCATGTCCAGGACGGCCGTGAACGCGGACTCGGGCAGCGAGGCGAACGGCGCGGCCCGCCGGACCGTCGCCATCAGGTCGTCCACCTGCCAGGTGTCCAGGGCGACCATCGCGACCAACTGCTGCGCGAGCACGTCCAGCGGGTTCGCCGGGATGCGCAGCGACTCGATCGAGCCGCTGCGCATCCGCTCGGTGACCACGGCCGCCTGGACCAGGTCGCCGCGGTACTTGGGGAACACCACGCCCGTGGAGACGGCCCCGACCTGGTGTCCCGCGCGGCCGACGCGCTGGAGTCCGGAGGCGACCGAGGGCGGCGACTCGACCTGTACGACCAGGTCCACCGCGCCCATGTCGATGCCCAGCTCCAGGCTGGAGGTGGCCACCACGGCGGGCAGCCTGCCCGCCTTGAGGTCCTCCTCCACCTGGGCGCGCTGCTCCTTGGAGACCGAGCCGTGGTGGGCGCGGGCGAGCAGGGCGGGAGCGCCCTGGGCGGCACCGGACTGGGCCATGATCTCGGCGGGCGGCGGACCGTCCGGAAGGGCCTCGCCGGTGGCGCGCTCGTAGGCGATCTCGTTCAGACGGTTGCAGAGCCGCTCCGCGAGCCGGCGCGAGTTGGCGAAGACGATGGTGGAGCGATGGGCCTGGACCAGGTCGGCGATCCGCTCCTCGACATGCGGCCAGATCGACGGCTTGTCGCCGCCGTCCGTGCCCTCGGAGGCCGGGGAGCCTCCCAGCTCGCCCATGTCCTCGACCGGGACGACCACGGAGAGGTCGAACTCCTTGCCGGACGGCGGCTGGACGATCTCCACCTTGCGCTGCGGAGAGAGATAGCGGGCCACCTCGTCGACGGGGCGGACCGTCGCCGACAGACCGATCCGGCGGGCCGGGCGGGGCAGCAGCTCGTCGAGACGCTCCAGGGACAGCGCGAGATGGGCGCCGCGCTTGGTCCCGGCGACCGCGTGGACCTCGTCCAGGATCACCGTCTCGATCCCGGCCAGTGCCTCTCGGGTGGCGGAGGTCAGCATCAGGAACAGCGACTCGGGGGTCGTGATCAGGATGTCCGGAGGCTTCGTGGCCAGCGCCCGGCGCTCGGCGGGCGGGGTGTCGCCGGAGCGGATACCGACCCGTACGTCCGGCTCGGGCAGTCCGAGCCGGACCGACTCCTGGCGGATACCGGTCAGCGGGGAGCGCAGATTGCGCTCGACGTCGACGGCGAGCGCCTTCAGCGGGGAGACGTACAGCACCCGGCAGCGCTTCTTGGGGTCCGCGGGCGGTGGGGTGGAGGCGAGCTGGTCCAGGGAGGCGAGGAAGGCGGCCAGGGTCTTGCCGGAACCGGTCGGGGCGACCACCAGGACGTCCGAACCCGCGCCGATGGCCTGCCAGGCACCCTCCTGCGCCGACGTGGGCGCGCGGAAGGCCCCGGTGAACCAGCCGCGGGTCGCGGGGGAGAACGAGTCGAGCGCAGACCTGACCATGCCACCCATCGTGCACCCCGTCACTGACAACCGCCCGGACCTGGGGAAACCCGCTCGATGCCGAAGCGTCGGTGGCGCAGAATGGAGGCATGGCGAGTGGGGAGCGGGCACGGTACTGGCAGTACTCCGAGCTGCCCGGCGTCGACCTGCTGCATGCCCACTACGTCCGCAAGGCCTTCGCCCGGCACACCCACGAGACCTTCGTCTTCGCCGCCATCACGGAGGGTGTCGAGGCGTTCCACTACCGCGACGACCTCGTGCATGCCGGACCGGGGCAGATCGCCCTGGTCAACCCGGACACCCCGCACACCGGGCACGCGGGCGTCCCGGAGGGCTGGACCTACCGGACGATCTACCCGGACGCGGAGGTGATCCGGTCGATCGCGGCCGACACCATCTCCCTGCGGGGGGCCGTCGGCTTCACCGAACCCGTTGTAGACGATCCGTACGCCGCGCAGCTCGTCATCGGGGTCCACCGGGCCGCCGAGGAGGGTAACGCGCTGGCCGCCGACAGCCTGCTGAGGCTGGTCACGGCGAGGATGCTGCGCAGCCACGGGGGCCGCCTCGCCTCGCCGCTGCTCCCGCGCTCGGCCGGCGCGAGCAACGCGGTACGCGCGCGTGCCGTTCTGGAGGAGCGGATGGCCGACCCGCCGACCCTGGAGCGTCTCGCCGCCGAGCTCGGCACCAGTCCCTTCGCCCTGCTGCGGGCCTTCCGGGAGACGTACGGGATGCCGCCGCACACCTGGCTGACGGACGCGCGCGTGCGGCGGGCCCGGCGGCTGCTGGACGCGGGTACGGCGCCGGCGGAGGCAGCCGTCGCCGTCGGCTTCACCGACCAGCCGCACCTCAACCGGCACTTCACGCGAAGCGTCGGTGTCCCGCCGGGGGCGTACCAGCGCGCGCGGGGCACCAGAACGTAGAACCCGCGGAGGGCGCGAGAACCGTGGCGGCGTGCAGGAACGCAGCGGCATGCGGGGCCGAGGCCTGCAAGAACGCGGCGGGCGCAAGAACGTACAAGACCGCCGGCGGCCGGGGCTCGTAACGTCCCTCACGTGGCAGAACAGACAGCAACCCCAGTCGTACGGGAGAGCACGAAGGCGGACTCGGCGGTCGTACGCGACGCGCTCGGGGTCGGGATCGCCGTCGGTCTCTCCGGCTTCGCCTTCGGAGTGACGTCCGCGGGATCCGGACTCAGCCTGCTCCAGACCTGTGTCCTCAGCCTGCTCGTCTTCACGGGCGCCTCGCAGTTCGCCCTGGTGGGGGCGCTCGCGGCGGGCGGGAACCCGTTCACGGCCGCGGCGGGCGCGTTCTTCCTGGGCACGCGCAACGCGTTCTACGGGCTGCGGCTGTCGCAGCTCCTCGCCCTGCCGCGTGCCGCAAAGCCCTTCGCCGCCCAGTGGGTGATCGACGAGACGACAGCGGTGGCGCTCGCGCAGCCGACGCGGCGGGCCGCGCGGATGGGGTTCACCGTCACCGGGATCACGCTCTACGTGCTGTGGAACCTGACGACCCTGTTGGGCGCCCTCGGGGCGGAGGCCATCGGCGACACCGACGCCTGGGGTCTGGACGCGGCCGGACCGGCCGTCTTCCTGGCGTTGCTCGCTCCCATGCTGAAGACGGCGACGGAGCGGTACACCGCGGGGATCGCCGTCGTCCTGGGCCTTGGTCTGCTGCCCGTCCTCCCGGCCGGGGTCCCGGTCCTGGCGGCGGCGCTCGCAGCGCCGGCCGTGCTGTGGCTGCGGGGCCGGCACATGGGCCGGACCGATGGCATCGACGAGACCGGTGACATCGACGAGACCTGTGGCATCGACAAGACCTGTGGCACCGGTGAGACGACCGACGAGACCTGTGAGGAGAACACCCGATGAGTGTCTGGATCGCGATCGGCCTCACGGCCGTCGGCTGCTACCTCGTCAAGCTGGTCGGGCTCCTCGTGCCCGCCGGCGCGCTGGAACGCCCGCTCGTCCAACGCCTCGCCGCCCTGCTGCCGGTCGCTCTGCTGGCGGCGCTCACCGCCCAGCAGACCTTCAGCAGCGACGGCGCTCTCACCCTGGACGCCCGCGCCGCGGGTGTCGCCGCGGCCGCCGTCGCCCTGGTCCTGCGGGCACCCTTCCTGGTCGTCGTGGCCGCGGCGGTGCTGGTCACGGCGGGAGCGAGGGCACTGGGCGGCTGACGTCGACGGCGGGCCGTTCACCCGGTCCGCGTGCCGGGCGCGAGCCCGTGCCCGATGCCGTCAGTCGATCGGTCGGCCGTGGGCGCGCAGGGTGCGCAACGCCTCGATGGTGACCATCGGACGCGCCTCCAGCGCCGTTCCCGGGGCCCACCGGCGCCAGGTGACCGGCCAGCCGCCGTCCTCCTGCTGGTCGGCGGCGAGGTGGTCCAGCGACCGTGCCATCTCCTCGTCCGTGAACCAGCGGCGGGCCAAGGAGTCCGGCACGCGCGCGTAGTCGTACGGAAAGTGGTGCTCGCCCGGCGCGTACCCCGGTGCCACCGGGAAGTCGTCGAGACGCTCGGGGTCCAGGACCGCCAGCCGCTGCTCCCGCACCAGCCGCCCGAGCCGGTCGGCCACCGCCTGTGCCCGCGAACGGTCCGGGACCCCGTCGAGGAAGGCGACCGCCGCCTGGATCTCGTACGGATGGGACTTCTCCAGGGACTCGACCGCCGACCAGCAGAACTCGGTGGCGCGGAACAGCCAGGCGTGCCACACCTGGTTCCGGTGGAGCAGCCCGACCACGGGGCCCGTGGACAGCAGGGCGCCGGGCGGATCGTCGACGATCGGGACGAACGGCGCGGCGGGGTAGCCGCGCAGTGACGGATGGATCGCCGGCAGTGCGCCCTCGTGCGTGGAGACATCGGTGAGGTAGCGGCAGATCCGTTCGACCCGCAGCCCGCCGCAGCGGCCGATCGAGTCGAGGATCCGCAGCGCGTGCCCGGTGTGCAGCGGCTGGCTCACGGGGCCGCGCAGGTCCGGTTCGAGCGCGTGCCCGTAGCCCCCGTCCTCGTTGAGGTACGCGTTGAGGGCGACCTCGACGGGTTCCGGGCCGCCGCGCAGGAAGTGATAGGCGAACCGGCGCTGTTCGAGCACGCGGGCCGTCAGCCAGATGAAGTGCTCGGCGCGCGCGAGGAGCGTCGGGTGCGGAGCCGCGAGAGGAGTTCCAGGCATGGTTCGACCGTAGGCCGCGCAGGACGTGTGACAAGGCTTACGGACCGGGCTGCACTCTTGGGAGCGGGATACTGGGTTCATGCGGTTGACGATTTTCTGGGAGCGGATGGCGGACCACTTCGGTGCGTCCTACGCCGAGTCCTTCGCCAGGGACCATGTGATGTCGGAGCTGGGCGGCCGTACGGTGCGCGATGCGCTGGACGCCGGCTGGGAGGCGAAGGACGTGTGGCGGGCGGTCTGCTCGGCAGTCGACGTACCGGCCGACAAGCGCTGAGACCCCCGGCCGGGGCGGAATGTCCGCGCGGTACGCGAGACTGGCGGGGTGGCTGCGACTGACGACACCGACGAGACCGACAAGACGACTCCCGACGGGACCTTCGACGCGACCCTCGGTGGAACCTCCGACCAGACCGTGACCGCGAGCGCCCCGGAGACGGGGCCGACGATGCGTACGGCCGTGCGCGGCGCCCCGGTGACAGCCCCTGGGGGTGGGCCCGCGGCCGCGCCGGGGCCGTCCGTGCCCGCCCCGTCCACCGGCTCTCCCTCCGCACCGGCGTCTCCCGCGCCGGCTTCCTCGGCGCCCGACTCGGCCGCCGCCGGAGCCGGCGGGGCCGGACCCATCGGCTCCGGCCCCGCCTCGGCCGGATCCGCGGCGCGGATGCCCCGCTGGCTGCCGCGCGCCCTGCTGCTCGCCCTCGCGCTCTACGCCTGCTTCCAGCTCGGCAGCTGGGCCTTCCACCAGCTCATCGGGCTCCTCGTCAACATCCTCGTCGCGTTCTTCCTCGCCCTTGCCATCGAACCGGCCGTCGGGCGCATGGCCGCCCGGGGGATGCGCCGCGGCCTCGCCACGTTCCTCGTCTTCTTCACCGTCATGGTCGTCGGCGTCGGTTTCGTGGTGCTGCTCGGGTCGATGCTGGCCGGCCAGATCGTCGACATGGTCGAGAACTTCCCGAAGTACCTCGACTCGCTGATCAACTGGATGAACCAGACCTTCCATACCGAGCTGTCCCGTGTCGAGGTCCAGGACAGCGTGCTCCGCTCCGACTGGCTGCGGAAGTACGTGCAGAACAGCGCGACCGGTGTCCTCGACGTCTCCGCGACCGTCCTCGGCGGTCTCTTCAAGCTGCTGACGATCTTCCTTTTCTCGTTCTACTTCGCGGCCGACGGTCCCCGGCTGCGCCGCGCCCTGTGCTCGGTCCTGCCGCCGGCCCGCCAGACCGAGGTGCTGCGGGCCTGGGAGATCGCCGTCGACAAGACCGGCGGCTATCTCTACTCCCGCGGACTGATGGCGCTGATCTCCGGAGTCGCGCACTACGTCCTGCTGGAGAGCCTCGGGGTGCCGTACGCGCCCGCGCTGGCGGTCTGGGTCGGCCTGGTCTCGCAGTTCATCCCCACCATCGGCACGTATCTGGCGGGCGCGCTGCCCATGCTGATCGCGTTCACCGAGGACCCCTGGTACGCGCTGTGGGTGCTGGTCTTCGTCGTGGTCTACCAGCAGTGCGAGAACTATGTCCTCCAGCCGAAGCTGACGTCCAAGACCGTGGACATCCACCCGGCGGTGGCCTTCGGCTCGGTGATCGCCGGTACGGCGCTGCTCGGTGCCGTCGGCGCGTTGATCGCCATCCCGGCCGTCGCCACGTTGCAGGCGTTCCTCGGTGCCTATGTGAAGCGGTACGACGTCACGGACGATCCGCGTGTCCACGGCCACCGACGCTATGGGGAGGCGGTCGTCGCCCGGCTGCAGAAGGCGCTGCACCAGCGGAAGGACCACGGGGCGGCGCCGTCCCCGGAGGAAGCGTCATCCCGGGACGGCGCCTGACCCGCGCCCGGCGCGCGCCCGGCCCGTCGGCCGGGCCGCGCCTGACCCGCGCCTGCCACGCATGACCCGCGCCCAGCCCGTTGGCCAGCCCGCCGGCCGGGGCTTGGATGACCGCCGGCCGGGCGACCGTCGGCCCGGGCGTCAGTCGCGCTCCAGCCGCACCGTCGGCAGGACCCGCCGCAGCGGGGCCGGGAGCCACCACGCGCGACGGCCGAGCAGCTGCATCACCGCCGGCACGATGAGGCACCGGATGACCACCGCGTCCAGCAGGATCGCCACGGCCAGGCCGAGACCGAACTGCTGGAGCATCCGGTCGGGGCTCAGGACGAAGGCCGAGAACACCACAATCATGATCGCCGCGGCGGCCGTGATGACCTTGCCGGTCGCGGCGAGACCCTCGCGGACCGCGCCCTGCGGGTCCTTGGTGCGCTCCCACTCCTCGTGGATCCGGGAGAGCAGGAAGACCTCGTAGTCCATCGACAGACCGAAGACGATGGCGAAGATCATGACGGGGATGAACGCCTCGATCGGCCCGGGCTGCACACCGAACCAGCCGTGCTGGAAGACCAGCGTGATGACCCCGAGCGCAGCTCCGATGCTGATCAGGTTGAGCAGCGCGGCCTTCACCGGGATGAGCACGGACCGGAAGACGAGGAGCAGCAGGAGCGCGGAGAGACCCACGACGATCGCGACGAACAGCGGCATCCGGTCGGCGACGGTGGACGCGAAGTCCTCGGTCGCCGCCGTCGGCCCACCGACCAGCAGGTCGGCGCCGGTCTCGCGCTCCAGCGGCGGCAGGACGTCCGACCGCAGCCGCTCGACGAGCTCCGAGGTCGCCTCGGCCTGCGGGGCCGAGTCGGGGAAGGCGATGACGGTCGAGACGGAGGCGTCCTTCGTCGGGATGGGCGCCGTGGCGGCCGCGATGCCGTCGGTGTTCTCCAGGGCCTGGCGCAGGGCGACCGCCGTGCGCTCGCCGCCGCCGTCCGCGACCACGATCAGCGGCCCGTTGAATCCGGGCCCGAACCCCTCGGCCAGCAGGTCGTACGCCTGCCTGCTCGACTTCGCCGGGGCGTCGTTGCCCGCGTCGGCGAAGCCCAGCCGCATGTCGAGCGCGGGCGCGGCGAGCGCCCCGAGCGCCGCGACGGAGACGAGCAGCGCCGCCCACGGCCGCTTCTGCACCGCCGTCGCCCAACCGCGCCACCGGGCGCCCTCCGGGCGGGTCGACTTCTCGGCCCGCTTGGCCACCTGACGCCGGATCCGCCGGCCGAAGATCCCGAGGAGCGCCGGGAGCAGGGTGAGCGAGGCGGCCATCGTGACCAGGACGGTCAGGGCGACGGCGAGGGCGACGCCCTGCAGCGAGCCGAGTCCGAGCGCGACGAGACCCATCAGCGCGATGATCACTGTGCAGCCCGCGAAGAACACCGTGCGTCCCGCCGCGTCGAGCGCGGTCCGGGCGGCTCGCTCGGGCTCGGCGCCGTGCAGCAGCTCGCCGCGGTAGCGGGAGAAGATCAGCAGCGCGTAGTCGATGCCGACACCGAGACCGACCAGCATCATGATCGGCGGGGTGAAGTCCGCGACGTCGGCGAGGTGCGAGGCGAGCGCGATCAGCCCGATGGAGCTGCCGACGGCGAAGATCGCGGTGACCACCGGCAGGCTGGCCGCGACCAGGGAGCCGAACAGGAAGACCAGGATGACCAGCGCGCCGAGCATGCCCGCGCCCTCGGCCGCGCCGCCTCCGCCCTCCTCGGCGCCGCGTGCCGCGTCGCCGCCGACAGCGGCGGTCAGCCCGTCGCCCTGCGCCGCGCGCACGGTCTCGATGATCTTCAGTACCTCGGTGCGGTCCGTGTTCTCGGCCTCGCCGTGGAGTGTGACGGTGGCGTAGGCGACCGTTCCGTCGCGGGAGACGGCCGCGCCGTCCTCGTACGGACTGCGGACGTCGGTCACCCCGGGAAGCCCCTCGACCTTGTCGAGCAGCCCCTCCACGCGCGCGTGGACCGTCTTCTCGCGGATGCCGTCCTCGTCCTTGACGACGATCTGCAGTGTCGCGTCCGTGGCCTGCGCGGAGCCGTGCCGCTCCAGGACGGTCCGTGCCGCCTGGGAATCGGTGCCGGGCAGCGAGAAGTCGTTGTGGTACGCGCTGCCGGCGATCGTCGAGGCACCGGTCGCGGCGGCCACGACCACGACCCACAGCAGCACGGCGGACCAGCGGTGGCGGTACGAGAAGGCGGCCAGGCGCTCGAAGACGCTGCCCCGCCAGGGCGTCGGGGTCGGTGGGTTCGCCGGGTCGGCCGTGGGATCGGTGTCCCGCGTGACGGTCATGGTCGTTTCTCCTTCTGGGAGTTGGAGGAGCTAGAGGTACGAGGGCCGGGTCACCCGGTGCCGGAAGGTCCGCCAGGTCCACACCTGGGCGGCGACGAGGAACGGGGTGACGACGAGCAGCGCGGGGACGAGGAGGGTGAGGGTCGTGCCGTCCGCGGCCCGATCGGTGAGCGGGAGCGCGCTTCCGGCGAGCAGCGGCAGCACGCCCAGGAGGGCGGCCGTGAGGGCGAAGGACTGCCAGGGACGGCCGGTCCGACCCACGAGCAGTCGGGCGCGTTCGTACGGGAGGCCGGTCAGCCGGAGCGTGGCGAAGCCCAGTCCGTGCGCGGCGAACAGGGCGGCCGTGGCGAGGGCGACGAGGATCGCGGCGGGGCCGCCGGCGGTCTCGTCCGGCGTACCGGTGAGGAGCGCCGCCAGCAGCCAGCCCCAGGCCAGCGCGACCGTCCAACTGCCGCACACCACCGCTCCGTCGCACACCGCGCGCCAGACGCGACCGCGGCCACGGCCGCGCGACCAGAGCCCGATGTCACGGACGATCCAGCCGGTCAGCAGGGGGACGAGCACCGCGAACTGGCCGGTCAGCAGCTCCCCCTCGAGATCGGGGAAGCAGCCGACGAACACACCGGCCGTGGCGATCAGCCACACCTCGTTGCCCAGGAAGAACGGCGCGAAGGAGGCGATGACGAGCCGTCGTTCGTGGTCGGTGCGGCCGAGGTACGGGGTCAGCATCCCGGTCCCGATGTCCGCGCCGGCGAGCACGAAGTAGCCGGTGGCGAAGAAGGCGAGCAGGGCGATGGCGAGGGATTCCACGTCGGCTCCTCAGTAGCTCGTGGCGGGCAGGGAGTCGGTGGCGTCCTCGTTTTCGGGCTCGCCCCGGTCGTCGTGGCCGAGACCCTCGTCGACGGGGCCCCGGCGCGCCCATCGGGCGAGGAGCCAGGCATTGAGGACGACGAGCAGCGCGAAGAGGGTGGTGAAGACGATCAGGGAGGCGCGCATCGTGCCGGGGGAGAGGTCGGAGACCGCGTCCTCGGTCTTCAGCAGCCCGTACACGACCCAGGGCTGGCGGCCTGCCTCACGGAAGACCCAGCCGCTGATCATCGCGACATAGGGCAGCGGCACCGCGATCATCAGGGTCAGATGCCAGAGCCGGAAGCGGAAGACGACCTTCTTGAAGCAGGCCAGGATCACGCCGGCGAGGGTGAAGTACATCATCAGGCCGAAGCAGATGAGCATGACCAGACCGCCGCCGCGCGTCCATGCCTCGGAGGGGATGTAGTCGCCGGGCCCGAAGCGGGCGACCATGTCCGCCTGGATCCGCGCGATGTCGGCCGCATTCTGGCTGAACACGGCCGATTTCATGGGCTGGAGCGTGCGCAGCGAGCCCAACTGGATGCCACCGAAAGCGGCGGTGACCATGAGGGCGGGGAAGGAGAGGAACACCCCGATCCGCAGGCTCCGGCCGAAGAACTCCCACTCGGGCGTGCGCCGGAAGAGGTGGTACGCGCTCACGCCCGCGACGAAGAAGCCGGCCGTCAGCAGCGCCCCGGCGAAGATGTGCCCGAAGGCCAGCAGGGCCGAGGGGTTGGTCAGCACCGCCACCGGATCGTCCAGGACCAGCTTGCCGCCCTCGGTCCGGTGCCCGACCGGGTTGTTGAGGAAGCCGTTGGAGACGAGGATCCAGTACGCGGAGAGGTACGCGGTCAGCGTGACGACCCAGATCATCGCCAGATGCACCCACCGGTTGAAGCGATGCCAGCCGAAGATCCACAGACCCAGGAAGGTCGACTCGACGAAGAACGCGACGATCGTCTCGACCGCGAGCGAGGCGCCGAACACATTGCCCGCGTAGTGGGTGAGCCCGCTCCAGCTCATGCCGAACTGGAACTCCATCACGATGCCGGTGACGATCCCGACCGCGTAATTGATGACGTAGAGCTGGCCCCAGAACCGGACCATGCGCGCGTGCAGAGGCTTCCGTCCGATCGTCGCCACGGTCTGGACGACGGCGACGACGGTCGCGAGCCCCAGGGTGAGGGCGACGAAGAGGAAGTGGCCGCCCGCCGTGAGGGCGAACTGCAACCGGGCGAGATCGAGGACGTCTGGATTCACGCAGCCAGCGTCGGCGTACGGCTACGGGGTCGGCGTCGCCCGGCGGTGGACACCGGGCGTACCCCCGCGGTTGCGCCGCCCCACGCGCGCGTACCCCAGGAGTTGCGTCCACGCGTGCGTGCCCCTTAGGGGGCGGTGGATCAAGCCCGGGGGCGGCAGGACTTCTGTGTCACCCCAGCCAGCCGGGAGTGATCATTCCCGACTCGTACGCCAGGATCACCAGCTGCGCCCGGTCCCGGACGTCGAGCTTGGTCATGATCCGGCTGACATGCGTCTTCGCCGTCGCCGGGGACAGGACGAGGCGCTGCGCGATCTCGTCGTTGGAGAGCCCCGCGCCCACCAGGCCCATCACCTCGCGCTCCCGCTCGGTGAGCGCGTTCAGGCGAGGGCTGGGATCGGGCTGCTTCGAGCGGCCTGCGAACTCGGCGATCAGCCGACGGGTCACGGCCGGGGCGATCAGCGCGTCGCCGCGGGCCACCACCCGTACCCCGTGCAGCAGTTCCATGGGCTCGGTGTCCTTCACGAGGAAGCCGCTCGCGCCGGCACGCAGCGCGCCGTAGACGTAGTCGTCGACGTCGAAGGTGGTCAGGATCACCACCTTGACCGCTTCGAGCCGGGCGTCGGCGGTGATCCGGCGGGTGGCCTCCAGACCGTCCAGGCCCGGCATCCGGATGTCCATCAGGACCACGTCCGGGCGCAGTTCGCGAGCGAGCGTGATCGCCTGCTCACCGTCGGCGGCCTCCCCGACCACCTCGATGTCGTCCTCGTCGGTCAGGATCGAGCGGAAGCCCGCCCGTACCAGGGTCTGGTCGTCGGCGAGTACGACGCGGATCATCGAGGGTCCCCCTTGGACGTGGTGGTCGTGGATGCCGGTGCTTCGAGCGGCAGCCGGGCGTCGACCCGGAAGCCCCCGGCGGTGCTGTGCGCGGTCAGATCGCCGCCGAAGGCCCGAGCGCGCTCGGCCATCCCGCGGATGCCGCTCCCCAGCGGCTGCTCCTCCGGAGCCCCCTCGCCGTCGTCCTCGATCCGCAGGCGCAGCTCGTCCGCACGCCAGTCGAGCGCGATCGTGGCGGTACGGGCCCCGGAATGCCGGGTGACATTGGTCAGCGACTCCTGCACGATCCGGTACGCGGCGAGATCGACCGGAGGTGCCAGCGGTACGGGTGTCCCGGTCAGCTCGGTACGGACGTCGAGGCCGGTGCTCCTGGCCCGCTCGACCAGTTCGCCGAGCAGGGCGAGCCCGGAGGTCGGCGAGGTCGGCGCGGCCTCGTCGGCCTGGCGCAGCACTCCGAGCGTCGCGCGCAGCTCGCGCAGCGCGTCCTTGCTGGTGGCCTTCACGGCCTCGAGCGCCTCCTCCGCCGCGGCCAGCGCGACATCGGGATCCGGCTTCTTGCCGAGCCGGTGCAGCACCGCGCCGGACTGGACGTTGATGAGCGAGATGCTGTGCCCGAGGACGTCGTGCAGCTCCCGGGCGATCCGCAGCCGCTCTTCGGTGGCGCTCTGCCGGGCCCGCGCCTCCTGCTCGCGCTCGGCCGCCAGCGCCCGCTGCTCCACCTCGCGCAGATAGGCGAGCCGGGTCCGCTGCGCACGGCCGACGGCGACCAGGCTGATCAGCCAGCCGGCCAGCATCGCGAGCGAGGTGTCGTCGATCTGGCGGTGCCCGGGCGACTGACGGATCTCGCCGAGCCCGACGGCGAACAGGGTGACGGCGGCGAGCGCGACAGCCGCGGCGAAGCGGCCCTCCGCGGCCGTGGTGTAGAGCGCGAGCGCGAAGGTGATCATCAGGGGCCCGTCCTGCGCGGACACGGGGTAGTAGGCCACGCAGGCGACGAGCGTGACGACCGCGACCGTGACGGGAGCCCGCCGCCGGAAGCACAGTGACCCGCACCCGACCGCGATCAGCGCCCAGCCGATGGCGGTGCGGCCCGCGGGCTCGCTCGTGTACTGCGCGGACACCAGCGTCCAGACGGCGACGACGAGGGTGACGACCAGCGCCACGACGACATCGGCGGCCCGCGGCGACATGCGGCCGCGTCGGACGCGGAAGGGGAGGGCCATGCCAGGAAGGATAGGCGGGTGCGACAGGCCCCGCGTGGTGCGCTTGACACTAAAATCGAACATGCATTCTTATGGGATTCCGGCCCTTGGAATCGCGGGGTTGTGGGCGAGTTATCCACAGGTCGGAGGGACGGCGGGGCCCGTTGTCAGTGGCAGGGGTTAGCGTCTTTCACATGAAGCGATCGACTCAAGCAAACCGGGTGGAACCCATGGCAGGTACCGACCGCGAGAAGGCCCTCGAAGCCGCCCTCGCTCAGATTGAACGGCAGTTCGGCAAGGGCGCCGTGATGCGCATGGGCGACCGCACCCAGGAGCCGATCGAGGTGATCTCCACCGGCTCGACCGCCCTCGACGTCGCCCTCGGCGTCGGCGGTCTGCCGCGCGGCCGTGTCGTGGAGATCTACGGACCGGAGTCCTCCGGTAAGACGACCCTGACCCTGCACGCCGTCGCCAACGCTCAGAAGGCCGGCGGTCAGGTGGCGTTCGTGGACGCCGAGCACGCCCTCGACCCCGAGTACGCCAAGAAGCTCGGCGTCGACATCGACAACCTCATCCTGTCCCAGCCGGACAACGGTGAGCAGGCCCTCGAGATCGTCGACATGCTGGTCCGCTCCGGCGCCCTCGACCTGATCGTCATCGACTCCGTCGCCGCGCTCGTTCCGCGTGCGGAGATCGAGGGCGAGATGGGCGACTCGCACGTGGGTCTGCAGGCCCGTCTGATGAGCCAGGCCCTCCGGAAGATCACCAGCGCGCTCAACCAGTCCAAGACCACCGCGATCTTCATCAACCAGCTCCGCGAGAAGATCGGCGTCATGTTCGGCTCGCCGGAGACCACGACCGGTGGCCGCGCCCTGAAGTTCTACGCCTCGGTGCGCCTCGACATCCGCCGCATCGAGACCCTCAAGGACGGCACGGACGCGGTCGGCAACCGCACGCGCGTCAAGGTCGTCAAGAACAAGGTCGCGCCGCCGTTCAAGCAGGCCGAGTTCGACATCCTCTACGGCCAGGGCATCAGCCGCGAGGGCGGCCTGATCGACATGGGCGTGGAGCACGGCTTCGTCCGCAAGGCCGGCGCCTGGTACACGTACGAGGGCGACCAGCTCGGCCAGGGCAAGGAGAACGCCCGTAACTTCCTGAAGGACAACCCCGACCTCGCCGACGAGATCGAGAAGAAGATCAAGGAAAAGCTCGGCGTCGGGGTCAAGCCGGAGGCCGCCACGGCCGAGGCGGGCACGGACGCCGCGGGTGGCGCGGAGCCGGCGGCGACGGACGAGACGGCCAAGTCCGCCCCGGCGGCCAAGGCCACCAAGGCGACCAAGGCCCCGGCGGCCAAGAGCTGACGCTGTGACCGGTCGCACCGAATGGCCGGGCGACAGCTCCGACTCGTCGAGGGCCGAGAAAGAGCTGTCGCCCCAGGATCCGGCTGAGCGGGCGCGGGCGATCTGCCTGCGCCTGCTCACCGGGACCCCCCGCACGCGCAAGCAGCTCGCCGACGCCCTGCGCAAGCGCGAGATCCCCGACGAGGTCGCCGAGGAAGTGCTCTCGCGCTTCGAGGACGTGGGGCTCATCGACGACGCCGCCTTCGCGGACGCCTGGGTGGAGTCCCGGCACCACGGGCGCGGACTCGCCCGACGGGCCCTCGCCCGCGAGCTGCGCACCAAGGGCGTCGACCCCTCGCTGATCCAGGAGGCGGTGGGGCAGCTGGACTCCGAGCAGGAGGAGATCACCGCGCGCGAGCTCGTCGACCGCAAGCTCCGTGCCACCCGCGGCCTCGACCGGGACCGCAGGCTGCGGCGGCTCGCGGGGATGCTCGCCCGCAAGGGATACGCGGAGGGCATGGCCCTCCGGGTCGTCCGCCAGGCCCTGGAGGAAGAGGGCGAGGACACGGAGGGGCTGGACGAGCCCTTCTAGTCGGCCGTGTGGGCGGTACACCAGCCCGTGTGCGGCGGAGCGTCGACCCGTTCGCGGCGCACCAGCCGGGCGAGGCCGCCAGCCGGTCCGCACACGGCGAGGCCGGCAGACGGCTCGCGCACTGCGGGCCACCGGCCGTACGCGCGGGCTACCCCCGCGCCGCAGGCAGCAGGACCGGCAGGCCCGCCGCCTTCCACGCCTGGAAGCCGCCGATCACATCGGTCGCACGGTGCAGACCCAGCTGACGCAGCGACGCGGCCGCCAGCGAGGACGCGTACCCCTCGTTGCAGAAAACGACCACCCGCAGGTCGTGGCTGTTCGCCTCCGCCGCGCGATGGCTGCCCAGCGGGTCCAGCCGCCACTCCAGCTCGTTGCGCTCCACGATCAGCGCGCCGGGGACCAGCCCGTCCCGCTCGCGCAACGCCGCGTACCTGGTGTCCACCAGGAGCGCGTCACCCGCCTCGTACGCCTCGTGGGCCGCACGGGGCTCGATCCGGTCCAGACCGGACCTGACTCGCTCCAACAACTCGTCGATTCCCACCCGTTCGGCCTCGTTCCGCTCGCTCACTGCCAGTCCTCCGGGCGCTCGACCTGCTCAAGACGGAGCACCGCGCCCGATCGGCTGAAACGCCGGATCAGCGGGAGCGGCGGAAAGTACGCGTGCACGGACACGGCATGCGTGTCATGGGACTCGTTGAGCACCTCGTGCACATGGTGCTGCCCGAACGCGCGCCCCTTGCCCGCCGGCAACCGCCGTTCGCGGTCGACCCCGTCGGCCAGTTCCAGGGTCTTCCAGCCGCTCGACGGCAGCCGTACCGCCAGCGAGTTCTCCTTCAGGGTGCCGCGCGCGGTGGCGAACGCGCCCTGCGACTCGGCGTGGTCGTGCCAGCCGGTGCCCGTCCCGGGCGGCCAGCCGATCAGCCACGCCTCGCTGCCGCCCGGGCCGTCGAGCCGTACCCACGTACGCCCCTCCGGGTCGAGCGGGAGGGAGTCGATCAGTCCGGTGTCGGCGGCGGTACGGCGGACGAAGTCCAGAAGGTCGGCGGCAGTGGGCGCGAAGGATCCGGATGAGACAGCGGGGGGCGCTGAAGGCGCGGAGACATGCTGGGGCACGGAAGACCGTCCTGAGGGTTCGCGGAAGAAGCGCGCGACACGCACGCCGACGTCAGCGGCGAAGGGCACGCGAAGGGAGAGGCGAATTCAGCAGGACGGGCGACACACGCAGCCCGCGTAGCGGACGAGGTCCATATGGACCCTCCGCCACAGGCGCACATCGGTGTCGGTCACGCTCCGGAGTACACCATGTGCGCCCACGAGGGTCAATTGATGTCCGCGGTGCGGTCGCTCTTCTCGGACACGGACTTGGACACGGACTTGGGCACCGACGTGGACATGGGCTTGGCGACGGCCTGGGATGCGGGCTTCGCGCCGGGCCCGGACCCGGGCGCGGGAGTGCTCTTGGCCCCAGGCGGAGCCTTGGGCGTGGTCCTGCGCGGCTCGGGCTCCGCCGCCTTGCCGCCCCGCGTCGCGTCCGCCGCCGCGTACAGCTCGTCCGGCCGGACCCCGGGGAACGAGGCGACCAGATGGCCGTCCGGCCGTACCAGCAGGACGGTGTGGGCCGCGGCTCCCGGATACGCCTCGGTCACCAGCAACTCCGCCTTCACCGGCAGAGCCCGTACCGCCTCCACGAGGCGGGGCATCACGCCCGCGCTCATCCAGTGCCGCCGGTCCCACACACCCGTTCCGGGCGCGACCAGGACCACCAGGAGCCGCCCCTGCCCGAGCCGGTCCCGGAGCCGTACGGTCGTGCCGTCCGGCGCGGTCACCCGGACGTCCTCGACCGGTGCGCCGTCGTCCGTACCCACCGCCACTTGGGACGCACCGGCGTCCTGGGGCGCGAGGGGGGAGTGCGGATACGCGGGGGGCGCGCCCAGCGGGCCGCGCCCCAGATGCCCGTCGGTCAGCAGACTGTCGTGGCTCCGAGTGCCGCCCGAGAGGTACGTCCGCAGCCCCCCGCCGCCGCGCAGCACGGGCAGCGACTGGTCGGCGGCCCGCAGCCGGGAGGCCACCGCCGCCCGCCGCTCGCTCTGGTAACTGTCGAGCAGTGTGTCCGAGGCCCCGTGGTGCCAGGCGTACGCGAGCTTCCAGGCCAGGTTGTCGGCGTCCCGCAGCCCCTCGTCGAGGCCCTGGGTGCCCACGGCGCCGAGCAGATGGGCGGCGTCGCCCGCGAGGAAGACCCGGTCCACACGCCAGCGCCGCGCGAGCCGGTGGTGCAGGGTGTGGACGCCGGTGTCGATCAACTCGTACGGAGGTGTCTCCCCACCGCACCAGCCGGCCAGGGTGTCGCGGATCCTGGAGACGAGCGCGTCCGGGGTGACGAGGTCGCCGCGCGGTGGCAGCAGCCAGTCGATCCGCCAGACACCGTCCGGCAGCGGCCGTGCCGTGACCTCCTCGCCACCGCCCCGCCACGGCGGTTGACGGTGCAACAGGGCCTCGCCCGGCCAGGGGAGCTCGGTGCGCAGCGCGGCGACCGCGTGGCGCTCCACCGCCGTACGCCCCGGGAAGCGGATCGAGAGAAGCTTGCGCACCGTGGAACGGGCGCCGTCGCAGCCGACCAGATGACTGCCGCGCCACCAGGTCCCGCCGGGACCGCGGGTGTGCGCGGTGACACCGCTCGCGTCCTGCTCGATGGTGTCCAGCCGCGCCTCGGGGACCAGCTGGATGAGCGCCTGCCCGGCGATCGCGTCACGCAGTCCCCGCGCGAGGGCGTGCTGGGGGATGTGCAGGGGAGCGGCCGGCCCCTCGCCGTCACTCTCCGTACCGCCGAGACCGAGGCTCAGCTCGATGTGCCTCATTTGTTGCTTGCGGCGCAGTGAGCGCCAGCCGACCCAGCGGACCCCCTCGTCACGGAGGGTGGCGCAGCCGAGGCGCTCCACCATGGCCGCCATGTCGGCGCGCAGCACGACCGTGCGGGCGGGGCGGGGTTCCTCCTTGCCGGACCCCTCGTCGAGGACGACGCTGGGTACGCCCTGCGAGGCCAGGGCAAGGGAGAGCGCGAGGCCCACGGGCCCCGCGCCGACGATGATCACCGGGTCCACGGCGCGGCTCCTGAAGGCCGTTCGGTCATGCGGGTAGCACAGCGAAGTGTGGCGCGAGCCCGGTGCGTGATCACAGAACGTATGCAACCCATTGCGGGTGCTTGCGTCAAGCGACGGGGGCAGCGGCGCGACCGCCACTGCCCCCGGATGATGTCACATACTGTCAGTTCTTCGTGATACCAGGCCCGTCGGCGTCGCCCGCGCCGCCGCCGACCGTGTTCCCGAAGGCCTGACCGGCGTCGGCGGTGAGCACGACGTCCTTCGCGGCGGTGTCGGGAGCCAGGATCCCCGTCTTCGCCCGACGGCCCCGCTTCTCGATCCATGTGGCGAGGGCGGAGAGCGCCAGACACATCGCGATGTAGATGGTGCCGACGACCACGATGGTGGACACGTACGGGTACTGACCGTTGACCTGCGTGTTGGAGGCGATCAGGCGGGCAGTCTGGAGCAGCTCGGGGTAGAGGATCACGAAGCCGAGCGAGGTGTCCTTCAGGGTGACCACCAGCTGGCTGATGATCGTCGGCAGCATGGACCGGACGGCCTGCGGTATCAGGACGGTCGTCATGACCTGGGTCTTACTCATGCCCAGGGCGTACGCGGCCTCGCGCTGCCCCTTCGGTACCGCGTTCACGCCGGCGCGCAGGACCTCGGCCTGCACACAGCCGTTGTAGACCGACAGGCCGATGGCCAGCGCCCACATCGAGTAGTCGATCAGGAAACCGACCCACACGGCGTAGATCGTGATCAGCAGCGGGATCGAGCGGAAGATCTCGATGAAGCCGGTGGCCAGCAGACGGACCGGCTTGTGGTCCGAGAGCCGGGCGACGGCCAGGAGCACACCGAGGACGAGCGAGCCGATCGCCGCGAGGCCGAACGCCTTCAGGGTGGCGATGACGGCGTCGGCGATGTTCTGCCGGATGCCCGCGTAGTTGAAGATGTCCCACATCGCGGGGTCGAGATGACCCTTTTCGCTCAGCCGGACGACGCTCACGGCGATCAGCGCGATGATCGCCAGGGTGCCCACGACGGCGTAGATCCGGTTACGGATGCGTGCCTTGGGGCCCGGGGAGTCGTACAGAACACTGGCACTCATCGGGCGACCTCCATGCGGCGCTCCAGGAGACGGAAGATCCCGCTGATGGTGAAGGTGACGACGAGGTACGCGGCCGCGACCCAGACGAAGATCGGGATGATGTCGTAGCCCTGTTCGCTCATCAGCGTCTGCCAGCCGAAGAGTTCGGTGACGCTGAAGGCGCCCGCGATGGCCGAGTTCTTGGTGAGCGCGATGAAGATCGAGCTCAGCGGCGGCAGCACGGTCCGGGTTGCCTGCGGCAGCACGATCATCCGCAGGGTCTGGGAGAACGTCATGCCGAGCGAGCGGGCGGCCTCCGCCTGGCCGAGCGACACCGTGTTGATGCCGGACCGGACGGCCTCGCAGATGAACGCGGAGGTGTAGAAGCCGAGCGCGAGCGAGCCGAGCACGAACGGGCTCATCCCCGGGAAGAGGATCTCCGGGATGACGAAGAACGAGACCAGGAAGAGCAGCGTCAGCGGGGTGTTGCGCAGCAGCGTGACCCAGAGGGTGCCGAAGACGCGCAGGGGTGGCACGGGCGAGACCCGGAAGCCGGCGACGATGATGCCGAGGACCAGCGCGATGACCGAGCTGACGGCGGTGATCGACACGGTTCCTATGAAGCCGTCGCGGAACTCCGGGAAATGGTCGAGCAGTACGTTCATGAGGTCTCCGCGTCGGCGGTCAGCGGCCTACGGACAAGGCGGACGGGCAAGGCAGGGGCGGGCGTGCGCGCGCAGGGGGAGCGGCGCCCCGTACTCCCGTACGGGGCGCTCGCGGCCAAGCGGGCGATCAGTAGCGGTTGACCGCCGGCGGCTCGACGTACGCGGAGCCGGAGAGACCCAGAGTCGCCTCGTAGATCTTCTTGTACGTGCCGTCCTTGGTGTACTTCTCAAGGATGTCGTTGATCTTGTTGCGCAGGACCGTGTCGTCCTTCGGCACGCCGACACCGTAGGGCTCCTCGGTGAACGGCTTGCCGACCACCTTGAGCTTGCCGGCGTTGGCGGCGGCGTAACCCTTGAGGATCGAGTCGTCGGTGGTGACGGCGTCGACCTGCTTGGTGAGCAGCTGCTGCACGCAGTCCGAGTACTTGGCGAGCTCGGTGGTCTCGGCGCCGTACTGCGGCTTCTTGATCTCCTGCAGCGGGGTGGAGCCCGTGATGGAGCAGACCTTCTTGCCCTTGAGGGTCTCCGGACCGGTGATCGCGGTCTCGTCCTTGCGGACCAGGAGGTCGGCGCCGGCCTTGTAGTACGGACCCGCGAAGCCGACCTGCGCCTTGCGCTTGTCGTTGATCGTGTACGTACCGACGTAGTAGTCGACCGTGCCACCGGAGATCGCCGTCTCACGGGACTTGGAGTCGACCGTCTTCCACTCGATCTTGTCCTCGGTGAAGCCGAGCTCCGCCGCGATCATCTTGGCGATCTCGACGTCGAAGCCGGACCGCTCCTTCGTGGCCTGGTCCTCGAAGCCGAGGTACGGCTGGTCGGCCTTGGAGCCGATGACCAGCTTGCCGCGCTTCTGCGCCTCCTTGAAGGTGGGCGACTCCAGCTTCACTTCGGTGGCGACGATGTACTTGGGGAGCTGGGGGGCGCTCGAGTCGCCGGGCTTCACGGCGGGCTTGTCGCCGGCCGAGCCCTCCTTGCCACCACAGGCGGTCGCGGTGAGCGCGAGCACGGCGATGGCCACGGCCGCGGACTTGCGGAGCTTCATGGTGAACATCCCTTGGTTCGTGGGTTGTTGGTCGGCAGGGTGAATCATGAGGGCTGACCGTCGTCAGTGGTGCAGGATTTTCGAAAGGAAGTCCTTCGCCCGGTCGCTGCGCGGGTTGCTGAAGAACTCATCCGGCGTGGCCTGCTCGACGATCTTGCCGTCCGCCATGAACACCACGCGGTTGGCGGCGGAACGGGCGAAACCCATCTCGTGGGTGACGACCACCATCGTCATTCCGTCGCGCGCCAGCTGCTGCATGACCTCGAGGACCTCATTGATCATCTCGGGGTCGAGCGCAGACGTCGGCTCGTCGAACAGCATGACCTTCGGGTCCATCGCCAACGCCCGCGCGATCGCGACGCGTTGCTGCTGACCGCCGGAGAGCTGCGCCGGGTACTTGTCGGCCTGCGTGCCGACACCCACCCGGTCGAGCAGCGCGCGGGCCTTGGCCTCGGCAGCCCCCTTCGCGGTCTTGCGGACCTTGACCTGCCCCAGCATCACGTTCTCGAGCACCGTCTTGTGCGCGAAGAGGTTGAACGACTGGAAGACCATGCCGACGTCGGCGCGCAGCCGGGCCAGCTCCTTGCCCTCCTGGGGCAGTGGCCGGTCGTCGATGGTGATGGTGCCGGAGTCGATCGTCTCCAGGCGGTTGATCGTGCGGCACAGCGTGGACTTACCGGACCCGGAGGGTCCGATGACGACCACGACCTCGCCACGGGCGATGGTCAGGTCGATGTCCTGGAGCACATGCAGCGCGCCGAAGTGCTTGTTCACGTTGGACAGCACGACCAGGTCGCCCGCCGCCGGTACGGCGTCTTCCGAGCCCTTGGTCACTGACACTCCGCTCATCGGCTCTTGCTCCGTCCTCCTCGGTTGGGGAGGACACTAGGCACGCGTTGCTACCAGCGTCATTACATCTGAGCGGAAATTGAGGATAACGATACGGCCGCAACCGGACACACTGCGTGAACAGGACGCCCGGTGGCGTACCGGGTGCATAACAGAAACCCCGGGGTTACAGGGGGACACTTGACTGTGACGGCGACGATCGGCGTTCATGCTTGGTACACCCTGGTACACAGATAGCCGTCATCGGACGGCCGTCACCGTCACGCGATCACGCAGCCACCGGAGGGGGGCCATGAGACTTCTGCTCGTCGAGGACGACGACCATGTCGCCGCGGCTCTGTCCGCCGTACTGGCGAAGCACGGGTTCACGGTCACGCACGCTCGGAACGGCGAGGAGGCGCTGCAGGCCGTCCTGCCCGCCGCGCACGGAGAGCGCCCTTCGTACGGCGTGATCCTGCTCGACCTCGGCCTGCCCGACCAGGACGGCTACCAGGTCTGCGGCCGGATCCGTAAGCTCACCGCCACCCCCGTGATCATGGTGACGGCGCGGGCGGACGTGCGCTCCCGCATACACGGGCTCAACCTCGGGGCCGACGACTACGTGGTCAAGCCGTACGACACCGGGGAGCTGCTCGCGCGGATCCACGCCGTCAGCCGGCGTACGGCCGGTGGCGAGGAGTCCGGCGCGGCCGGCGACGACGCGGCGCTACGGCTCGGATCCGTCGTCATCGAGCTGCCCACCCGCCGGGTCAGCGTCGACGGCGCCGCCGTGCAGCTCACCCGCAAGGAGTTCGATCTGCTGGCCCTGCTCGCCCAGCGGCCCGGTGTGGTCTTCCGGCGCGAGCAGATCATCAGCGAGGTCTGGCGCACCAGTTGGGAAGGGACCGGCCGCACGCTCGAGGTGCATGTCGCCTCGCTGCGCTCCAAGCTGGCCATGCCCGCCCTGATCGAGACCGTGCGTGGCGTCGGCTACCGCCTGGTCGCCCCGGCCGCGTAGCCGCCCGGGCCCCACGTGCGCACCCGCCTCCTCCCGCTTCTCCTCGTCCTGATGGCCGGGGTGCTGCTCGCCCTCGGCTTCCCGCTCGCCGCGAGCCTGGCCGCGGCCGAGCAGCAGCGGGTGATCGTCGACCGGCTCGACGACGCGGCGCGGTTCGCCGCGCTCGCGCAGTTCGTCAGCGAGACCGACCCCGGGATCGACGAGCGCCGTACGACGCTGCGCGGCGAACTCGACAGCTACCACGACGTGTACGGCATTCGTACCGGCATCTTCTACCGCGACTACCGGGCCATGGCCGCCGCTCCCTCGGACTGGGGCGTACCCGAGGAGGGCGAGGGCCGCAGGGCCTTCCAGGAGGCGCTGCTCGGCCGCCGCAGCCACGACCCGCCGCAGGTCTGGCCCTGGCAGCCGAACGCCCGTCTCACCATCGCCTCGCCCGTCGTACGGGACGGTGACGTCGTCGCCGTCGTGGTCACCGACTCGCCCACCGGGCAGCTGCGTTCGCGCATCCTGCACGGCTGGCTGATCATCGCGGCGGGCGAGTTCGCGGCGATGCTGCTCGCCGTCGGCGCCGCCTTCCGGCTCACCGGCTGGGTGCTGCGTCCGGTCCGGGTCCTCGACGCCGTCACGCACGACATCGCCACCGGTCAGATGAACTCCCGGGTGGCCGAGGCGGGCGGTCCGCCCGAACTGCGCCGACTGGCCCGCTCGTTCAACGAGATGGCCGACAACGTCGAGGACGTGCTGGAACAGCAGCGGGCCTTTGTCGCCGACGCCTCGCACCAGTTGCGCAACCCGCTCTCCGCGCTGCTGCTGCGCATCGAGCTGCTCGCCCTCGAACTGCCCGAGGGCAACGAGGAGATCGCTTCCGTACGCACCGAGGGCAAGCGGCTCGCCCAGGTCCTCGACGACCTGCTCGATCTGGCGCTCGCAGAGCACGCCGCCGCCGATCTTCGGCTCACCGACATCGGCGCGATGGCGGCCGAGCGGATGTCCGCCTGGCGGCCGCTCGCCGAGGAGAAGGGCGTGCGGCTGAGCGGCGAGTGGCGCGCGGTGACGGCGTGGGCGGATCCGGTGGCGCTCTCCAGCGCGCTGGACGCGGTGATCGACAACGCGCTGAAGTTCACGCCGCCGGGCGAGGAGGTGACGGTGGCCGTCGCGTCCGGTGGAGACACCTGCACGATCGTCGTGGCGGACCACGGCCCGGGGCTGACGGACGAGGAGCTCGAACGGGTCGGCGACCGCTTCTGGCGCAGCAACCGACACCAGAACATCAAGGGCTCGGGTCTGGGGCTGTCCATCTCCCGGGTCCTGCTGGCGGCAGGGGGCGGCTCGATCGCGTACGCACCCAACGAGCCGCACGGGCTGCGGGTGACGGTCACGGTGCCGAGGACGGGGCCGCAGGGGCGGTGAGGGGGCGGTGGCGGTCCTGGGGGTACGGCTCGGCTCGGGGCTCAGCGCTTGGGCTCGCGGCTAGCTGCATAAAGCGTTGGGCATGCGGCTGAGGCATTCGGCTGCGGCCACGGGCACTGTCTGCGCCTGCGACTACGGTTTAGGGCTTCACGGAGCGGTAGTAGCGCTGGGCGCCCTCGTGCAGGGCCAAGGGCTCTGTGTAGATGGCGGTCCGCAGATCGACCAGCTGGGCCGGGTGCACCTGGCCGCCGATCCGGTCACGGCTTCTGATCACTGTGCGGGTGAAACCCTCCACGAGCGACGAATCCGCCGCTTCGGTCGTCACGAGGAGGTTCGCGACGGCGAGCGTCTCCACCGGTTGTCCGTCCTGCGCGCGGGTGTAGGCGTCGGCCGGGATGACGGCGGAGCGGTAGTGGCGGTTCGACTCGCCGACGTCGTGGAGGTTGTCGACCAGCGTCGCGTCCAGCGGAACGAGCCGTACCGGAAAGCGCTCGGAGAGCTCCTGGACGGCTTCGGTGGGCAGACCGCCGGACCAGAAGAACGCGTCCAGCTGCCCGCGCTCCAGAAGGCCCGGCATCGTGTCGATGCCGGCCGACACCGGCTTGATGTCGACGTCGGGAGTGAGGCCCCCTGCCGCGAGGACCCGGTCCGCGATGAGCCGGACCCCGGAGCCCTCCTGGCCGACGCCGACCCGCAGCCCGCGCAGGTCGGCGACCGACCGCACAGGGGCGTCCTTGCGGACGACGAGCTGTACGTAGTCGTCGTAGAGGCGGGCACAGCCGCGCAGTTGGTCGAACCCGGGCTTCCGGTCCCGCTGGTACTGCGCCACGGCATCGGAGGTCGCGATGGTGAAGTCCGCCTCGCCGGATGCCAGCCGCGCGAGATTCTGCTGGGAGCCCTCGCTGTTCCGGAGCGCTATCGAGACGTCCGGCAGATCACGGGCGAGGGCCTGCTGCAAGAGCTTGCCGTACCGCTGGTAGACGCCGCTGGGGACTCCCGTACTGAATGTGACCTGTCCACTGGGCGCGGGCGAACCGAAAGGAACCAGCCACCAGACGAGCAGCCCGCACACCACCAGAACCGCCGCCGACACCGGGAGCAGGCGACGACGGACGGCACGGGAGAGCGACTGGAGCATGGCGCGATCCTGCCAGCTCGGATGCCGACCTGGCCAGGCCGGCCGGACGGGGCCCGCAGGGGCGGCGCCCATCCTCGACCTTCCCACGCCGGCTGGGGCACCCGTTCCGCCGGGGCGGGCGCACCCTCGACCCCCGCTCACTCCCGTTGTGGGCAGCTGTTCCGCTGGGGCTGGGGTCCCTCCGGACGCAGTCCGGGGGAGGGTGGGCGCAACGGACGGCGCCCTTGCCGGGCTCAGGCCCCGGTCCGTACGGTGCCCACGGGTGCGGCGGTGCGGTGCAGCCCGGCGGAGCCGGTGACCGTCCACCGGCCGGGCCCGCCTTCAAGCCGACGCTTCACTCCGGTACCGGGAGCGCCCCGTGCAAGAGGTTCAGGAGCGCCTTGGCAGCAGGGCCGGAGGGGCCTTCGGCGTGCCAGGCCATGGCGACGCGGCCACGCGCGCGTGGATCGGCCAGTGGCCGGAGCCGTAGCCCCGGGAGCTCCGCCGCCTCCTCCGGACTCGCCGGAAGAACCGCCACGCCCAGCCCCCGCGCCGCCAGCTGTGCCAGCAGATGGGGCGCGGCCGCTTCGAAGGCCACATGTGGGGCGAAGCCCGATTCCGCGCACAGCCGGTCGAGGACCCCACGCACCCCCGTCCCACGCGGCAGACAGATCAGCCGCCGGCCGCGCAACGCGGAGAGCGCCAGGTCCCCGCCCTCGCTCGCCAGCCCGTCGTCCGAGGCCACCGCGGCGACCAGCGGCTCGTCGACCACCAGCCGCAGCGCGAGCCCCGGCAGAGGCCCCGCCTCCGCGAGACCGACCATCGCGATGTCGAGCGCACCGGCGCGCAGCGCTTCCAGCATCCGCTCCGACGTGTCCTCGGTGAGCGCGATCTCCACCTCGGGATGGGAGGCGTGGAAGTCGGCCAGCAGCCCCGCCATGTCGAACGCGTCAGCGGCGGCTCCCGACACGATCCCGATCGCCACCCGCCCCCGCAACAGCCCCGTGAACTCGGCGACCGTCTCCCGTACCGCGTCGACGGCGGCCAGAGCCGCCCGCGCGTACGGCAGCACCGCCGCCCCCACCTCCGTCGGCGTGACCGCGCGCCCCGTCCGGTCGAGCAGCCGTTGGCCCAGCTCCCGCTCCAGCTGCCCGATCTGCGCGCTGACCCCCGGCTGCGCCACATGGAGGCGCGCGGCGGCCCGGGTGAAGTTGGCCTCCTCGACCACTGTCACGAAGTACCGCAGCTGACGAAGTTCCATAACCAGTGATTCTAGAAACCAGAAGATCCATGTCTTGGACTTATGGAGACCCACCGCCCAGGCTGAAGCCATGGGAATCAGAGACGACATCGCCTCCGAACGCCGCGAGCTCGCCGCCCTCCTCGGCACCCTCACGGACACGCAGTGGGACACGCCCAGTCTCTGCGCGGGATGGCGGGTGCGGGAGGTGGCCGCCCACATGACCATGGCCATGCGTCACTCCGTCCCGCGCATCGCCGCCGAGCTCGTCAGGAGCCGCGGCAGCCTCGACCGCATGGCCGACCGTCTCGCGCGCCACGACACCGCCGGCCTGACGGCGGAGGAGCTGGCCGCTTCCCTGCGTGACAACGCCGACCACCCCTGGAAGCCGCCGGTCGGCGGTCACGCGATGGCGCTCGCCCACGACGTGATCCACGGCCTCGACATCACCGTCGCCCTCGGTCTCGAGCGACGTGTACCGGAGGGCCGACTGCGCACCGTCCTCGCGCGCGTCACCCCCCGAGGCGCCCGCTTCTTCGGCGCCGACCTCGGCGGGATCGCCCTCCGCGCCGACGACCTCGACTGGTCCTTCGGCAGTGGTGCACCGGTGACCGGCAACGCGCAGGACCTGCTGCTCCTCGCCTTCGGTCGCCGACCGCCCGGCGGCCGCCTGCGTGGCGCAGGGGCGGAGCGCTTCGTCAGCGCGTGACCGAGGGGGCTCCACCAAGCCGTCCACTCCGGTGAGCCGAGGGTCACAACTCGACCGCCTGGCTCCTCAACCACCCGAGCAGGCCGGCGATCCGGCCGTCCTGCTCGGGCGGCTGCGGGCTCAGCAGGTGGTACCCCGTGCCGTCCGCGACCAGGCCGAACGGCGCCACCAACTGTCCGCGCATCAGATCGTCATGGACGAGCGCGTACGGACCGATGGCGACACCGACGCCCGCGACGGCCGCCTGCAGCGCCAGATAGAAGTGCTCGAAGGTCTGCTCCGCGGCGGCCTCGACCCGTCGACGCGCCAGACGCTGCCAGTCCTCCCAGGCCCGCGGCCGGGTGCTCGTGTGCAGAATCGTCACGCCGACGACGCCACCCTTGCCCGTCACCCGCTCCGCCATGTCCGGACTGCAGACCGGACCGATCCGCTCCATGAACAGCGGAGAGCGGCTCACCTCCTCCGGTACCGGAAAGTCGTCGCGGCGCAGCGCGACGTCGACGGTGTCCCGATCGAACGACACGGGCCCACCGCCCGCCGAAAGATGCACGGTGAGACCGGGTACCTGGACGGCGAGGTCCGGCAGGCGGGGGATGAGCCAGCGCATCAACAGCGTGGGCTCGCAGGACAGCGCGAGCGGGCCGCCGCGTTCCCGGCGCGTTACCTCCCGGGCGGCCGTGTCGACCTGATCGAGCGCGTCACGGACGGCGGCCGCCAGGCGGCGCGCCTGCGGTGTGGGACGCAGGGACCGTGTCCCACGCTCGAAGAGGGTGACGCCCAGGGACTTCTCCAGGTTCTGGATCTGACGGCTGACCGCGCCGTGGGTGACATGGAGCTCCTGAGCGGCTCGGGTCATGCTCGCGTGCCGCACGGTCGCCTCGAAGGGCAGCAGCGAATTCAGCGGAGGAAGGTCGGGCCAGCGCATGTGTGAAATCTACTCACAGGTGGGGTGAGAAGGAATCGCTTGTCCAGCGGCTTTCCGGGCGTCAGTGTTGATGTCGTCACCGGTCGGCGATCCGAGGAGGACGACGCATGTGGGTGGGACCCCAGGACGATCCCGTGTCGAGCATCGCGGTGCTCGCGGACGATCTCACCAGCGCCGGCGACGGCGCGGCGCCGTTCCGCAGGGCCGGCCACCAGGCGAAGGTCCTGCTGTCCCCAGCCGCGGGTGACACCGATTCCGGCGGGCGGAACGTGTACGAAGCGGCCGCGTCGGCCCCGGACGGTGTCGTCGCCCTCGACCTCGGCAGCAGGCTGCTGGACGAGCCGGCCGCCGAGACCCGGACCATGCGGGCCGCCCGCGCGTTCGCGACGGCAGACCTGTTGGTCAAGACGGTCGACTCGACACTGCGGGGGCATGTGGCGGCTGAGATCCGCGCCGCCCACGCCGGTTCGGGCCGGCGGGCGGTCGTCGTCGCGCCCGCGTTCCCCGCCGAGGGCAGGACCACGCTCCGCGGGATCCAGCACGTGCAGGGCGTGCCGGTGCACGACACGGAGTTCGCCCGAGACCCGGCGCACCCGGTGCGCTGCTCGGACCTCACGCGGCTGCTTCCGGAGGCCGAGCATCTGGAACCGGATCAGTTCGAGAAGCTGCCCGAACTGATCGGACAGGGAGGCGTGTTCGTCTGCTCGGCGGTCACGGACGTCGACCTCGACCGCCTTGTCTCCTCCGCGCCCCGGGCGCGCGAAGTGCTGTGGGTCGGCTCCCCGGGACTCGCCGCGGCGCTGGCCCGACACCACTCCCGCACGCCGGAGGCCGTTCGCCCGGAGCTTCCCCGCGCCCGGCGCCCGCTCGTGGTCGTCGGCAGCGCGAACCCGGCCACCCGGCGCCAGCTGGACCGCATGCGGACGAGAGCGGACGTGGCCACCGCCGTTGCCGACGGCGACCACACTGCGGCCGTCCATGCCTTGCAGGGAGCCTCCGCGCCCGTCCTCGTGGTCCACTCCCCCGACGAACGCCGTACCGCCTCGGCCTCCCTCACGGGCGATCTGGCCTACGTGGTACGGGAGTTGACGACTGCCGGGAGCGTCGACGGACTCGTGCTCACCGGCGGAGAGACAGCCGTAGCCGTTCTCGAAGCGCTCCGGTCCGAGGGCATCGACCTGATCGACGAGCCCGAACCCGGGGTCGCGCGCGGCGTACTGCTCAGCCCGCCCCGGATCCCTGTCCTGATCAAAGCCGGCGGCTTCGGCGACGAGGGAACCCTCGACCGCCTGTGCCGCCTCCTCATGGAGGGCGGGCCGGTCTCATGACGACACCTCTGGGGCCGACAGCACCCGCCACGCCGCCCATCGCCATCACCATGGGCGACCCGAACGGCATCGGGCCTGAAATCACGGTCAAGGCGTACGCCGACCCACGCCGCCGCCCCACCGCCATCGTCATCGGCGACCCGGACGTCCTCGCCCGGGCCTGCCGCATCACGGGTACCGAGGTGACCGTGCGGCCGGTCGAATCCGTGGCGGAGGCGATCCACAGGCCCGGAGTCATGAACGTCCTGGCCGAGGGCACGCTGCCGGAGGACCTGACACCGGGCACGGTGGACGCCCGCGCCGGAGCCGCTTCCTTCCAGTACGTACGCCGGGGCATCGAGCTCGCCCTCCGAGGCGAGATCCGGGCCCTCACCACCGCCCCCATCAACAAAGAGGCACTTCGGCTGGCCGGGCTTCCCTACCCGGGGCACACCGAGATCCTCGCCGAGCTCTCCGGCACGAGCGACTACGCGATGATGATGGCCAACGATGAGCTACGGGTCGTCCTGGTCACCGTCCACCAGTCCCTGCGCACCGCGCTCGACGCGCTCACCACCGCCCGCGAGCTGGAGATCATCCGGCTGACGCACCGTACGCTCCGGGCCGGCGGTCGCACAGGCACCAACCCCCGTATCGCCGTCGCCGCACTCAACCCGCACGCGGGGGAGAACGGGCTCTTCGGGCGCGAGGATCTCGACATCATCGAACCGGCCGTCCGGGCCGCCCGGGGCGAAGGCATCGACGCCAGCGGCCCCTGGCCCGCCGACACGGTCTTCATGCGTGCCCGTGCCGGAGAGTTCGACGCGGTCGTCGCGCAGTACCACGACCAGGGGCTCATACCCGTCAAGTACCTGGGCCTGGAGCACGGCGTCAACATCACCATCGGCCTGCCGTTCGTACGGACCAGCGTCGACCACGGCACGGCCTTCGACCTCGCCGGCAAGGGCACCGCCGACCACACCAGCCTGCTCATCGCCCTCCACCATGCCGACGACCTAGCCGGTACGGAAACCGGCACCGCCGCCGCTGCCGGTACGGGGTCGTCGATCGCCATACCGACCGACACCTGACCCGATCGTGCCCGCATGGGCCCCGCCGGCCACGGACACCGCGCCCGCCGCCACCGACCCGACGGCACCGCCACCGACGCCGCGCCCGCACTGGTGCGGCGCCCTCACCCGCACAGGCCCCTGCCCGCCCCGCGCCCGTTGTCACCGGCCCGGCGGCACCGCACCAGCCCCGCGCCCGCCCCGACCGGCGCCGCGGCCTCACCCGCACGCACAGGCCCCGTCCGCCCCCGCGCCCGCCGCCACTGGCACCGCGCGCGCTTTCACCCGTATGCACAGGCCCCGCCCGCCCCGACCTGGAGGACTCTCGCCGTGGACTTCATCTTCATGCTCACCCGTGACGACAGGACAGTCACCGACTGCCTCGACGTCCTCGACACCGTCCGCGACCTCGGCATCGCCCACATCGGCTTCAAGGACATCGGCGTCGAGCCCGGCACACTGGCCCGCCTCCACCGGCAGATCAAGGACATGGGTGCCACCAGCTACCTGGAGGTGGTCAGCACCACGCGCGAGCAGGCCCTCGCCTCGGTGAAGTCCGCGATCGACCTGGGTGTGGACCGGCTCATGGGCGGCACCTGGATCGACGAGACACTGGCCCTGCTCGCCGGCACCGGCATCGAGTACCTCCCCTTCGCAGGCGAACCGATCGGTCACCCCACGAGCCTGGCCGGAGACGCGGCCCGCATCGCCGACGACTGCCGCCGGGCCGAGGCGGCGGGCTGCGCGGGCGTGGACCTCCTCGCCTACCGTGCCACGGACGCCGACCCGCTCGCCCTGGTCCGTGCCGCCCGGGCCGCGACCACCGGCCGCCTCGTAGTGGCCGGAAGCATCACCACCGCCGACCAGATACGGGCACTCGCGGACACCGGAGCCGACGCCTTCACCATCGGCTCCGCCGCCTTCAGCGGCTCCCTCAGGCCCGACGCGGGAACGCTCCGGGCCCAGCTGGCCGCCGCCGTCGAAGCCACGGCCACGACGGTTCGCTGAAGGGGCGCGGCGGGGCCCCGGAGTGTTCGCGGCGGCCTTCCGACGGCCTCGGGACCGCCCGGCGACGGCTTGGGGCGGGGCAATGCCCGGCACCGCATACCCTTGTTCCATGACCAGCAGCGACCGGAGCCAGACAGTGGACGTCCAGCGAACCTACGAAGTGCGCACCTACGGGTGCCAGATGAACGTCCACGACTCCGAGCGGCTCTCCGGTCTGCTGGAAGACGCCGGCTACGTCCGAGCCCCCGAGGGCTCCGACGGTGACGCCGACGTCGTCGTCTTCAACACCTGCGCCGTCCGTGAGAACGCGGACAACAAGCTGTACGGCAACCTGGGCCGGCTCGCCCCCAGGAAGACCACGCGCCCGGGCATGCAGATCGCCGTGGGCGGCTGTCTCGCCCAGAAGGACCGCGACACCATCGTCAAGAAGGCCCCCTGGGTCGATGTCGTCTTCGGCACGCACAACATCGGCAAGCTGCCGGTCCTCCTGGAGCGCGCCCGCGTCCAGGAGGAGGCCCAGATCGAGATCGCCGAGTCGCTGGAGGCCTTCCCCTCCACGCTGCCGACCCGCCGCGAGTCCGCCTACGCGGCTTGGGTCTCGATCTCCGTCGGCTGCAACAACACCTGTACGTTCTGCATCGTCCCGGCGCTGCGCGGCAAGGAGGAGGACCGTCGTCCCGGCGACATCCTCGCCGAGATCGAGGCCCTGGTCGCCGAGGGCGTCTCGGAGATCACCCTGCTCGGCCAGAACGTCAACGCGTACGGCTCCGACCTGGGCGACCGCGAGGCCTTCTCCAAGCTGCTCCGCGCCTGCGGCGAGATCGAGGGCCTGGAGCGGGTCCGCTTCACCTCGCCGCACCCCCGTGACTTCACCGACGATGTCATCGCGGCGATGGCCGAGACGCCGAACGTGATGCCGCAGCTCCACATGCCGCTGCAGTCCGGCTCGGACACCGTCCTGAGGGCGATGCGCCGCTCGTACCGGCAGGAGCGTTTCCTCGGCATCATCGAGAAGGTGCGCGCCGCCATCCCGCACGCCGCCATCTCCACCGACATCATCGTGGGCTTCCCCGGCGAGACCGAGGAGGACTTCGAGCAGACGATGCACACGGTCCGCGAGGCACGCTTCGCCAACGCCTTCACCTTCCAGTACTCCAAGCGCCCCGGGACCCCCGCGGCCGAGATGGAGGGGCAGATCCCCAAGGAGGTCGTGCAGGCGCGCTACGAGCGTCTCGTCGCTCTCCAGGAGGAGATCTCCTGGGAGGAGAACAAGAAGCAGGTCGGCCGGACCCTGGAGGTCATGGTCGCCGAGGGCGAGGGACGCAAGGACGGCTCCACCCACCGCCTCTCCGGCCGCGCCCCCGACAACCGGCTCGTCCACTTCACCAAGCCGGAGGCCGAGGTCCGTCCAGGCGACGTGGTGACCGTCGAGATCAGCTACGCCGCCCCGCACCACCTGCTCGCCGAGGGCCCGACGACCTCCGTACGCCGTACCCGCGCCGGCGACGCCTGGGAGAAGCGCACCGCCGCGGCCGACGCCAAGCCGGCGGGCGTCCTGCTCGGCCTGCCGAAGATCGGCGTGCCCGAGCCGCTGCCCGAGGCCTCCGCCCCGGCCTGCGGGAGCCACTGACATCGGGGTGAGCCACCGAACCCGTTCCGGCTCGGTGGCGGGGGACCGGAGCACGTCGCAGTAGGCTGCGGATCATGCTTGTCGCCGCAGCTGTGTGCCCCTGTCCTCCCCTGCTCGTGCCCGAGGTGGCGGCCGGAGCCGCCGGTGAGCTCGACGCAGCCCGTACGGCCTGTTCCGACGCCGTCGGGCTGCTCGCCGCCTCTCGGCCCGATCGCCTCTATGTCGTCGGCCCCGCCGACGAGAGTGCGCGCGGACCGTTCCCCGCCGGTTCGGCCGGCAGCTTCGCCGGCTTCGGCGTCGACCTCTCCGTCACGCTCGGCGACGGACCGGCGGGAGAACGGTCGCTGCCCGCCTCCCTCGCCGTCGCCGCCTGGCTCCTGGAACGCACCGACTGGGCCGACGCCCCCGTCGAGGGGCTCGGCGTCGGCGAACCCCTGGAGCCCGCGACGTGCGTCTCCACCGGCCGCGAGCTGGCCGCCACGGCCGACCGCGTCGCGCTGCTCGTGATGGGCGACGGCAGCGCCTGCCGGACCCTCAAGGCACCCGGCTATCTGGACGAGCGCGCCGCCGCGTTCGACACGGAGGCCGCCCGGGCCCTGGGCGCCGCGGACGTGGACGCGCTCCTCGCGCTGGACGAGAACCTCGCGTACGAGCTGAAGGCGGCCGGCCGGGCCCCCTGGCAGGTCCTCGCGGGCGCCGCGGAAGGCGCGGGCCTCGACGGCAGGCTGCTGTACGAGGACGCGCCGTACGGCGTCGGCTATTTCGTGGCCGCCTGGTCGTAGACCGCTCCGGAGACGACTCTCCGCAACACGGAACGGCGGACGGCCGCGGAGCTGAGTGC